>JBAXFO010000162.1:0-8483 GCA_037139885.1 Planctomycetota bacterium | reverse complement strand
ATTACCCTCGCTCACGCGTCGGGCTACCTCAGCCGAGTCGAGCTCACTTATTTAGGCGCCGAACCGACACCTCGCAAGGATGCGAGGTTTCTCTTGTTCGTTCGAAGTCCGCTCAGCGAACAAATCGCCTCGATCATGCCTTGCTAAACGGTAACCTTCGTGGTATTCGCTTCGGCATGAGCACCCGCTGCGTCTTCTTCTTGTTGTTCGCCGTCTGCCCGGTGATTCCTCTTTACGCCGAAGAGCCGCCTGCGCGACTGGAAGAGGCATCCGCCGATAACATCGCTCCCCCACCTTCTCCTCCTCCTCAGGGTCCGCCCCCAGCGATGGGTATGGGAATGGGCATGGGAATGGGTCCTGGCGGCGGGCCGCCTGGTTATTGGGCGACCTGGTATCCGTCGCGTCCCGTTTCCGGGTCCAACGACGACTTGGGTCTCATTCGTCAACAGGCGAATATCGGCGCTCCGATCTGGGTGGAGGACGGCCGCCGGCTGATGTTCAACGCCAGCGTCCGCAATACGTCATTCTTCACGGATGTGCTCCTTCCCGATTCCGGGCGGCCGTTCCCCAACGAACTCTGGAACATCAGCCTCGGCGTCAATTACATTCATCAGTTCGAAAATGGCTGGACGGGCAGCCTGGGGCTGAACTTCGGCTCCGCGAGCGACAAGCCGTTCCACAGCATCGACGAAGTGCAACTGGGCGCCCTCGGTTTCGTTCGCATCCCCGTCAAGAACGACCGCGACGCCTGGATGTTCTCCGTCTTCTATTCCCCGACCAGCAATTTCAACTTCCCGATCCCGGGCATTGCGTATTCGTGGAATCCCTCTCCTGCATTCAGCATGAACATTGGCCTGCCGTTCTTTCTGACCTGGAAGCCGAACGAAGACTGGACGCTCAATCTTTCGTACATTCCCGTCACCAACGTCAACGCACGCGTCACCTACCGCGTCGCCGAGAGTATTTTCACCTATGGTGGGTTCGAATGGCTCTACGAAGCCTATTTTCTCGCAGACCGCGAAGACCGCAACGATCGCTTCATCGCGTTCGAAAAACGCCTGATCACGGGCTTGCGCTGGGATTTGGCTTCCAAGGCATCCCTCGACATCAACGGCGGCTACGCCTTCGATCGAGAATACGGCATCGGCCAAAACCAGATCGGCAACCTGAGCGATCGAGTCACCATCTCCAACGGCGTCTTCCTCGGCGCTCAATTTCGCGTTCGTTATTGAATGGAGCCTCGCGTCAACGCCGCGGTCAATGCCGTGAGAATCGTCGCGACGCCGGCTTTCCATCACCATAGGATTTCTGAACGAGCATCGCTTCAACATCCAGGATTGACCGCCATGAAATCACGAGGGGAAATCGAAACGGAAATCAGTCAGGCGATCATTCAGTTCGAAAAAGAATACATGGGTCGGGGACCGATCGAGACGAAGACCTACATCATGGATGATTTGGTGTTGGTGCGGCTCAAGGGGGTGCTTTCGAAAGCCGACTACAAGCTCTTGGAAATGGAAGCTCATCACGGCGGCCGGGAACTCATCAAGCAGACGCGTCAGAATCTCCTCGAACATGGACGGCCGCTCCTGGAGGCCGTGCTGTGGGACATTCTCGGTATCCACGTCAAAAGCCTCCACACCGATGTCAGCACCCGCACCGGGGAACGAATTATTGTGTTCACTTTGGAACACAAATTTGCCGATACGGATTCCTAGCCGCTTGGAAATTTTGACTCTTTGGGGTTGAACATTCGCCGAAGCGCGGCTATGTATTCATGAGGCGGTCGGATTTTGCGGGGAAAGCCCGTGAAAAACGACAACCCAACCGAACCGACCGACCGAAACGCTCCTGCGGACCGCCAACGCTGCGGGAGAAAAGGCCGGAAAATCGAGCGAAAGCTCGATTTTCCGGCCTTTTTTTTTTGCGTGCTCGCTGGGATCACTGCCCGCGATCAGGGGCTTCAAGACGAGGACAATGATGGATCTGATGGACGTTTTGCGCAACAACTTGTTGTCCCCTATCACGCTGTCGTTCGTACTCGGCATCGTCGCTCGCCGCGTCCGCAGCGAATTTTCTTTACCGAAAGACGTCTACATGGGGATCGCAGTTTATCTGCTGTTCTCCCTGGGGCTCAAAGGCGGCGTCGAATTGGCGCACTCCTCGCTCGGAGAGATCGCCGCGCCGGCGGCGGCGACATTGCTCCTCGGCTGCATGACGCCGGTGACAGCTTACTATGTTTTGCGTCGCCTCGGCCGATTTAGTCCGGCCGATGCGGCAGGCATGGCGGCGCATTACGGTTCGGTTTCGGCCGTCACCTACATCGCCGCCCAGGCCTTCGTCGCCGCCGCCGGTGAACCGCTCGAAGGATACATGCCGACACTCTTGGCCCTTCTGGAAAGCCCCGGCATCACGATCGCCTTGACTCTGGGGGCCATCAACTCGGCCGGCAAAGAGCGGTCCACCCGAAGCGTGCTCCATGAAATTTTGACGGGGCGGACGATGGTGCTTCTCGTGGGCGGCTTAATCATCGGCGCGCTCATGGGAGAACGCAACTGGTCGGCCATCGAAGGATTTTTCGATACCAAGCAAGCCATCTTCCGGGGCGTGCTGTGCTTGTTTCTTCTCGAAATGGGCGTCGTCGCTGGCGACCGACTCGGCGATCTCAAACGTGTCGGGCTCTTCCTGGTCGCCTTCGGAATCGGCATGCCGATCGTTCACGGCGCCTTGGGCGTTTGGCTGGGTCACATGTCCGGACTTTCGATCGGCGGTTCGACTGTCCTGGGAACCATGGCGGCGAGCGCGTCCTACATCGCCGCTCCGCCCGCGGTACGAATGTCGCTTCCCGAGGCCAATCCGACTTACTCGCTGACGTGCGCGCTGGCGATCACGTTTCCGTTCAACATTATCGCTGGAATTCCGTTGTACTTCGAAATAGCCCGCCGCCTGGCGTAAATCGGCGCCCTCATTGTGACGTGGCGATCCATGACTTAAGGAGCCTATCGTGTATCGATTTTTCGTCGTCAACCAGCACGGAGCGATCGAGGGGCAAGGGTATGCAACCCATCGCGAAGCCCTTGGATTCATGGTCAAAATGATGAAATGCGGCTGGGACACCGAATCCTGGCACATCGTGTTGGAAGGCTCGAGCGTCAGCCGCGGCGATGCGGGTCGCGACGTTCGAACGGAACCGCGCGTCTGTCGCACGCGTCAGCCGAATGCAAGGGCATCCGGCGCCAAGTGCGCATCGGCGCTCCGCGCGCACACGAGTTCGAGTTCCCCAGGAGAATCTGTATGAAACTCACTCCGCTCCAATGCATCACGATTGTCGCCGAGACGGTCCTGGCCGAGCGTCTCACCGAAGAGATCAAACGCCTCGGCGCCCGAGGCTACACGTTGATCGAAGCGTGCGGCGAGGGCTCGCGTCATTTGCGGGCCGGTGAAATTCCCGGGCAGAACATTCGGATCGAGGCGGTCGTCAGCAATGCCGTCGCCGAGTCGATCATGGATCATATCGCCCACGAATACTTCGATCATTACGCCGTCATCGTTTATGTCACTGATGTCCAGGTTGTTCGAGGAGACAAATATGTGTGAGAAACAACAATCTCCTGCACGTCAAAATCGTCGACGATTTTTGCAGGCAACCAGCTTTTCGTTCGGCGCGGCATCGCTGCCGGCTCTCGCGACCGCGCAAACTGTGCCGCCGCCGAACGCTCGCGACCAGACGCCGGCCGAAGCGCTCGATCTGTTGACGGATGGCAATCGACGGTTCGTCGCGGGCAACATCACCGCACCGAACCGCAATCTGGCCCGCCTACAAGAAGTCGCGGCGCGGCAGACGCCCATGGCCGCCTTCCTGGGATGCGCCGATTCCCGTGTTCCCATCGAAATTGTCTTCGATCAGGGTTTCGGCGATCTCTTCGTCACCCGCATCGCCGGCAACGTCGCCAATCCGGAAATCATCGCCAGTCTCGAATTCGGCACAGCCGTCCTCGGCGCGAAAGTCCTCTACGTTCTCGGCCACACATCGTGCGGGGCCGTCGCTGCGGCGTCGCGCGGCGAAGAGGTGCCCGGTCAGATCAGTTCGCTCTTTTTCCATATGCGCCCCGCCGTGCGGGCAGCCCGCGGCGACCTTCTCCTGGCGATTCAGGAAAACGTCCGCAATCAGGCCATGCTGCTCGCCGAAGCGTCGCCGGTGATCGCACGACTGGTTCGAACCGGACGCGTTCGCGTCGCGGGGGGAGTTTACGATCTCGCGACAGGGCGGGTGACACCCGTCGAACTTTGATCGTTTCGACCTCGCCCCGTCATCGAAACTATGGCTTGCGTCGTCGTTTCCATTCCTCGAGGCGGCGTTGGATTTCGGCTTCGAAGCCGCGGCCGGTGGGAACGTAAAAGGTTCGCTTCTCGGGCAAATAGTCCTGATCGACAAAGCCATCGGGATGATCGTGGCTGTATTCATAACCCGCCCCGTGGCCGAGCTTCGCGGCGCCTTTGTAGTGAGCGTCGCGCAGGTGGGCGGGCACGGCCAAGGTGCGGCCCGTGCGAACGTCGTCGCGTGCCTTGCCGATGGCCACGGTGGCGGAGTTCGATTTCGGCGCGGTCGCCAGATAGATGACGGCCTGGGCGAGCGGAAGTTGGCATTCCGGCAAACCCACAAACTCCACCGCCTGCTGAGCGGCCATGGCCACGACCAGCGCTTGCGGATCCGCGTTGCCGACATCTTCCGAAGCGCAGATCACGATACGGCGTACGATGAAACGCGGATCTTCGCCCGATTCGAGCAACCGGGCGAGCCAATAAATCGCGGCCTGGGGATCGCTGCCGCGCATGCTCTTGATGAACGCGCTGGCGATGTCGTAATGCGTGTCGCCTGTCGGATCGAAGTTCATCGCTTTCCGCTGAATCGAATCCTGGGCGACTTCGAGCGTGAATTCGACGGGGTCGTCCGCGCACGAGAGGACGCCGATTTCGAGAGCGGTCAGCGCGCGCCGGGCATCGCCATCGCTGATCTCGGCGAGAAACGCCAAAGCGTCGGGATGAGCGTGGATCGTGCGTTTGCCGAGACCGCGTTCCTTGTCGTGAATCGCCTTTTCGAGCAAGCCGCGAATGTCGTCGCGCGTCAGGGCTTCGAACGTGAACAACTGGCTGCGGCTGAGCAGCGGCGTGTTGATCGCGAAAAACGGATTTTGCGTCGTCGCCCCAATCAAAATCACTCGGCCTTCTTCGACATCGGGCAAGAGAACATCTTGCTGAGCCCGGTTGAGGCGATGGATTTCATCCACGAAGACAATCGTACGTCGGCCGGTATCGGCCAGTTCGGTGCGCGCTTCTTCGAGAGCCTCGCGCACTTCTTTCACCCCGGCGGCGACGGCGTTCAAAGCGACGAACTTCGCCTGCGTCGTTTGGGCGATGACGTGGGCCAGAGCGGTCTTGCCGCAACCGGGAGGACCGAAAAAGATCACCGAGCCGAGGCGATCGGCTTGCAACAAACGCCGCAGCAATTTGCCCGAGCCGAGGAAATGTTGCTGGCCGACGAATTCGTCGAGCGAACGAGGCCGCATCCGCGCGGCCAGAGGTTGGGCGCTGCGTGTGTTTTGCTCGTGAGCTTGGCGGAAGAGGTCGATGGCGAGAACTCCAAGATGAGGCGGTCTCGTTATTATATCCGAAGGCTGATGGGGCGCGACCGCGCCGCGGCAAACCACTGTGAGACGGCATGACGTTGCTTCATTTGGAACCTCTACCGTCGCGCACGACGAAGGGGGAGATTCTCAATCTGCTCTGCACCGCCGGCGGACTGCGCCGCGAGCAAGTGGGTCGTATCGATCTGCACGGCCCGAACGTCTCCATCGAAGTGCCGGTGAACCTGGACGCCCGACTGGTGAAGGCTCTCGACGGCGTTTCGTTCAAGGAGCGCCGACTCCGCGCCTGGTGTACGCAGGCGAACGCCGTTCCCGCGGAAGGGGACGATCACTTTCAACGCCTCGCCCGCCTTCTGGAACTCGAATCGCGCGCAGAGGCGGAACAGATTCTCGAAGACGCGAGTAAGCCGGAGAACACCGGACGCTCGGGAGACTGCCTGACGGGGCTTGTCATTGCGGAAGAATCGTCCGGATTGGGTGGCCGGTTCATCCTGACGCTGGTGCGCCGCAATCGGGCCCTCCAATTGCCATGGAATCGTCTCGAGCCTGGCGCCCCGATTCTGCTCTCGGCGTCGGATGGGAAGGGGGAGGAAGGCTGGCGCGGCGTCGTCTGCGAACGGAACCGCATGGAGCTCAAAGTCGCCCTCAACGAACCCCCCGGCGACGACGAACGAGCCGCCAGTTATCGCGTCGATCTCTCCTCCGACGAAACCGCCCGCCTCCGGCAAACCGCCGCTCTCGAACGCGCCCGCGCGGCCTCACGCGATCGCCTTGCGGAGTTGCGCCGCGTTTTGCTGGGCGAGGCGACGCCCGCGTTTCAACCCGAAGTTCCGATTCTTCCCATCGATCCCTCGCTCAATGCTTCGCAAACCGACGCCATTCAGTTTGCGCTGGCCGCCCGCGATGTCGCGATCATTCATGGGCCGCCGGGAACGGG
This sequence comes from Planctomycetota bacterium, assembly GCA_037139885.1. Taxonomy (GTDB): domain Bacteria; phylum Planctomycetota; class Planctomycetia; order Gemmatales; family Gemmataceae; genus JAIEPT01. The sequence continues at coordinate 1,901 of JBAXFO010000162.1, read as the reverse complement.
CAAAACGACGGCCCTGGTCGAATTGATTCGGCAGGCGGTGCGGCGCGGGCAGAAGGTGTTGGCGTGCGCTCCGAGCAATTTGGCCGTCGACAATCTACTTGAACGCCTTCTGGCTGGAGGCGAACGAGCCGTACGGTTGGGACATCCGGCCCGCGTGCTCCCCGCTCTTCGCGAACACACGCTCGATCTCATGGTCGACGATCACGAAGACGCTCGCCAGGCGCGCAAACTCGCCAAGAAGGCGTTCGGCCTTTTCCGCCAGGCCGGCAAATGGACGCGCGGCAAACCCGAGCCGGGCCTCCGTCAGCAACTTCGTCAAGAAGGCCGCGCCCTGCTCGACGACTCCCGCAAACTGGAAGCGTTGGCCGTCGAACGCATCTTGAACGGAGCGAGCGTTCTGTGCGCCACCTTGACCGGACTCGACAGCACGATTCTCGGCCAACGCCAATTCGACCTCGCTGTCATCGATGAGGCGGCCCAATGCACCGAACCCGTTTGCTGGCTGCCTCTGCTGCGCACCCAAAGCGTCGTCCTTGCCGGCGATCACTGCCAGCTGCCGCCCACAATTCTTTCGCGCGAGGCCGCGGACGAAGGCTTCGGCATCAGCTTGATGGAGCGGCTCGTCGCTCGTTATGGTTCGGCGATCACGCGCCGGCTCAATGTGCAATACCGCATGCATGAAGCCATCATGTCGTTCTCGTCGCTCGAGTTTTACGACGCGGAACTGGAAGCCCACGAGAGCGTCCGCGGCCACCGCCTCTGCGATCTTGCCGGTGTCGACGCCAATCTTCTCACGGAAACTCCCATTCACTTCATCGACACCGCCGGAGCCGGGTTCGATGAAGAACCGGAACCCGGGGGCAAAAGCCGGCTCAACCCGCAAGAGGCCGAGATCGTCGTCCGCCAGGTGCGTGCGCTGTTGGACGCCAAAGTATCCGCCGAGGACATTGGCGTCCTCGCCCCCTACGCGGCCCAGGTGAGGCTTATTCGCGAAAAGGCGCCCGTCCCCGGTCTGGAGATCGACAGCGTCGACGGCTTCCAGGGCCGCGAGAAAGAGGTCATGATCGTTTCCATGGTCCGTTCGAACGTTGACGGCGAAGTCGGCTTCCTCGCCGATGTTCGCCGCATGAATGTCGCCCTCACCCGGGCGCGCCGCAAGCTCATCGTCATCGGCGACAGCGCCACGCTTTCGTGCCATCCGTTCTATCAGCGCTTGATCGCGTACTTCGAAGCTCTCGAAGCCCATCACTCCGTTTGGGAAGAGTAATCGCATCGGATCGACGAAGTTTTGCGAGATTGACAGTCCCATTGTCATTTCACAAATCATGCTGGCGAAGCGGCTTATAGCGACTCGACTTGATCGTAGGTAGACGGACCCATAGCCCGAAACGCGGCCTCCCCCAGAATAGCGTCTACTGGCAAACCGGTCGCTTGAGATCGCCCAGACGCTCCCCTCCGACCGGCATTACCCGCGCTCCGTTTCCTATCGAGGTCTACAGATGTCCAACTCGTTCAACGAACTGAAGAAGACCGGCACATTAAAGCTCCCCAATGGCGGGAAGCTGACCAAAGAAGGCAAGTCGGCGATTTACGAGAACAACCTGAAAGTTCGCGCGACGCTGAAACTCGATGCGGACGCGGTCGAATCGGCCCTCGCGGATCAGCCGATCGTGGTGCTGCTCGAATCGCTGATGGAACTCAATCAGGCCGAAGTCATCGCGCAAATCGCCTTGCTCACCGCCCGTGAACTCGAAGTCTTCGGCGAAATGGGGCTGGGCCTCAAGAACCGCCTCATTGCCGAAAAACTCGGCATCAGCACCAAAACGCTCGACATCCACCGCGCCGCCATCGGCCGCAAGTTGGGCATCAAGACCATGAACGGCTTCGGCCGTGTTTATTGG
>JBAXFO010000161.1:0-8514 GCA_037139885.1 Planctomycetota bacterium | reverse complement strand
CGCTGGATGCCCGATTTCAAAGCAGGAACGTTGAAGTTGATGAGCAGCCCCAGGACAAGGCCCGTCGTTTTCAAATAAGAAATCACTTGTGCTTTGTGGATAGGCCCCAAGGCGTCGACCGTCTTCAACTCCACGATCAAGGACTTGCCGACGAGAAAATCTAACTTCCCTTCGCCGCAAGACGATCCTTATACAAAACCGCGACGGAAAGTTGCCGTTCAAATGGGATCTCCTGCAAAGCGAACTCGACCGCCAACGCCTCCTCGTAGACTTTTTCCAAATAGCCAGGCCCAAGCAAACGATGCACCTCGATCGCCGCGCCGATCACCCGCCGCGCCAATTCATCTTCTTCTAGAGTTGGCTCGCGTCTCATCCTGCTCTCCAGACACGGACTCTTGGCGTCCTTGGCGTCTTGGCGGTTTAATTCGATTTGAACCGCCAAGACGCCAAGGTCGCCAAGAAATTCAATCAAGGCGCCGCATTACCCGTGCCGAGCACGGTATCGCGTGCGTTCAGGCCGGCGGCGATTTGATTGTCTTGATTGAGATAGATGTCGTCGCCGGGGAGGCCGGCCATGCTGCGTTGCGTTTTGAAGGAGACGTGGCCGTCGGTGAAGAGGACGTTTTGCCCGCGGCTGCCGTGGTTGGGGCTGTTGCCAAAAGTCCCTACGGGCCCCGCGTCGGCAAGGAGCGGCATCTGAGCGGTCGGCACATCGGGCAGGGCCGAGGCGGGACCGTGAATGCGGCCGGCGCCGTCGCGAAAGCCGAGAGAATAGGCGTAGCCGGGAAACAGGTGAGCGGCGGTTTTTTGAAATTCGCTGCCGGGCATACTGGCGAGGTCTTGCAAACCGACGTTGAGGCACGCCACGCCGTCGGCCGCGCTCGGGCAACACGCAACCAGGTTCGCCGGCAACACGCCCGCTTCACGCAACATGGGGATCACCATGCTCGCCGCGGGGCGCGGAGCCGAGGCCACATCGGGCAACGAATGCTTCTGCGTTTGATAAGCGTTGAGGCCGTCCCAAAGTTCGCGGAGATTGTTCTCGCACTGCTTTTGCAAGCCGAGCACACGCAGATGCAGAATGCCGGGAACGAGCAGGCCGAGCCCCGTGAGGAGAATCGACGCAGCCACCATCACATCGATGCGCCGCCACCACGGCCGATCGAACGCCAAACGCGACGGCATCGTTTCGAGCGGAGCGGTCGGCAGACTCTTGCAAGCATGCTCGGCCACGCGCGCGATGGTGGCGATGAACAAATCGGCCGGCGGAGCTTCGGGACCGTCGTCTTGCAGAGGGGCGAGACGTCGCCGCGCTCGAGCGACTTGGCGCTGGAGATCGATGTCGCCCTTGAGAAGCGTTTCGAAAGCCGCCCGCGCCGGTTCATCGAGCGCGCCGCTGACATAGGCGATCAAGTCGGGATGCATGGGCGTTGAACCTTCGGTCGACGGGGACAAAATCACGTCTCTTTGAACGCCGGCAAATCTTGCCAGGCTTGCAGCAAGCGGGCCAGAGCCGTGTGCGTACGGCTCTTCACCGTGCCGATGGGGATGCCGAGAATCGCGCCGATCTCGCTTTGTTTGAGCCCCTGGTAAAACGTCAGCACCACCACCTGCTTCAAAAAATCGGGCAGCAGCTCGATACTGTCGCGGACAATCTGCCGGCGCTCGGCGTCTTCCACCTGATCGAGCGGCCCCGGAGCGTCGCTGCCCAGATAGCGAGCGAGCTGAGCGCCCTCGTCGTTGTCGCCCGCTTCGGACGATTCATCGAGGCGGACGGCTTGATGCCGGCCTTCGCGACGCATGGCGTCGATCGCCTGATTCGTGGCGATCGTATACAGCCAGGGCCGAAAGGAACGACCGGTTTCGAACTGGTGCGCTTTGGAGTAAACGAGGAGGAACGTGTTCTGAAACACGTCGGCGGCCAACTCACGATCGCCGAGATAGCGGCGGAGGTAGCCGAAAAGTTCCCCCTCGTAGCGGCGCACCAGGTCGCCGAAGGCGTCGCGCTGGCCGCGCCGGAAGCGATCGAGCAATTCTTCGTCGGTCCATGGCGGCGGACGTTCCAAGCACGTCTCCGGTCGGTACCGTTTCTACGAGGGGACGGGGAAAAGGGTTCGCGGGTCTACTTCTTCTTGGGCTTCTTGGCCGGGGCCGCCTTCTTCGCCTTGGGCTCGGGCTTCTTATCTTCCGACTTGGCAGCCCCCTTCTTGCCGAAGATGGCGTCGTAGCCTTCGGAGAAATTCTTCGTTTCCGCCAAACCGATCCGAATGATGCTCATGATTGTCCCTCGGCAAATGAGAACCGCGCTGCACGAGACGAGTCGCTGCCTTCTCAAAAAGCCCGTGCGCTCGTCCCAATCATCAATGTAAAAGACCGCAACCCGCTTGTCACGGGGGAAATCTTGGTAGGCCAAGTTGTGCGAACGGATTGTGGCAAAATGCGGCAGCTCGGGAAAAAACGAACGCCTCGCTGTTGCAGAACCGATCAACCCGAATCTCGACCTCGGCGCCGATCGCAGCGAAAATATCGCCTAAAACACCCCGAAATTCAACGCTTTCCACGCAGTCTGGCAAATCGCTGCGAAATTCAATTTTTTGGCGCACGGCTTGCTCTAAAGAATTTGCATCAGGAACGAGGCGCCTGCCTCTCTCCTGATAAAAAAGAGCCTCTCCTTCCCTGACACACTCTTATCGTTCGCCGCGTGGAAACGCCGTTCACGAAAACTGCGTTCTCTCCACGCCACACATCGAGTCTCCAGCCTTGAACCACCTCGACCTCCTCCTTAAGCAAAAGGGGGAGGCTCTTTTTTTGCGCCCCGACCTCCGCCCTCCGCTCACGCGCCGTCTTGATTCGACATTTTCGTCACCTCGGCGTGCACCATAAACCACGCCGTCGGCGCCACGATGAGAGCCATGCCGATCACCTTTTGCGCCGTCAGCTCATATTCGAAAAAGAGAATTTGCAGAAGCAGCGTCATGGGAATCTGCGAAAGATTGACGACGGCCACCTTCGCCGCCTTACCCGAGGTGAACGCCATGGTGAGAAACATCTGTCCGACCGTCGCCGACAATCCCGTTCCGAGGATCGCCGCCAACGCCCACAGATTCGGCTCACGCACCGGCGGCGGTCGATCGAAAAGGAAATACGAACCTGTCGCGAAGACGAGAGCGGTGAACGAGAAATGCACGACCACCGCCCGCGTATCGAGATGTTTGAGCCGGTTCAGCCCGAGCATGGCGAACGCGGTCGACACCGAAGCGAACAAGGCGACGAGCGCCGGCCAATCGTGAACCGTCACGGCGCTGACATCCAGATTCGGCGGATGCAGCACAAAGATCCCCGCCAGACCGCAGAGCACGCCGATCCACGTCGTGAGCGATGGCCTTTCGCCGAGCATGGGCCAGGAGAGGATCGCGATCCAGAGCGGAAACATGTTCGTGATCGTGAAGACTTCCGGCGCCGGCAGTCGCGATAAGGCGAAGAACGTGCTCACCAAACTCAGGCTGCCCGAAATGCTCCGCAGCCACAACACTCCCGGCCGCCAAACGACCAACGCCACCCCCGCCGAGATCGCCCACGCGACGATCAGAATGAACGGCACGACCGACCGCGTCATCGCCACGAGCTGCCAGGGAAAATACGCGGAGGCGGCATTGGTGAGAGTGGCCATGCTGGCGAAACACACGCTGCCGAGCAACATCCAGACATAGGGTCGCGACGAATCTTCGGACACGAAATCGTCTCCAGGGCGGAATCGCGTTATTGTAGAACCATGCGTCGCGCGGCCCCGCATTTATGGAGTGGATACGATGATCGTCGACCTCGTTCGCATGCAAACCCCCGACAGCTGCTCCCTCGACGGCGCCCTTCAACGCCCCCCCACGAACGCCCCATCCACTTGGCCGCTCGACGCCGTCATCCTGATTCACGGCACCGGCAGCAATTTCTATCAATCGACCCTCCTTGAAGCCCTCAGCGACATGTTTCTGGCGAACGGCGTCGCCACCCTCCGCGTCAACACCCGCGGCCACGACGGCATCAGCACGGCCGTCACCGCGCGCGGCGGCCTGCGGTTGGGAGCGGCTTACGAAAACGTCGACGACTGCCGGCACGATCTCCTGGGCTGGTCGAAGTTCGCCGCCACGCACATCGGCCCACGCGTCGCGCTTCTGGGGCACAGCCTCGGAGCCGTCAAAAGCGTCTACGCCGCCGCCCATGAACGCGACCTGGCGCCGGCGCTCGTCATCGCCGTGTCGCCGCCGCGGCTGTCGTATGAAGGTTTCTGCCGGTCCTCCCGGCGCGACGAATTTCTGAACACGTTCCGGGTCGCGGAAGCGCACGTGCAAGCCGGCAAACCGCAAACGCTGATGGAAGTCGCCATGCCGCTGCCGATGGTGATCAGCGCGGCCGGCTACGTCGAAAAATATGGCCCCGACGGAGCGATCGACTTCGTCCCCCTGGTCGAACGCCTACGCGGCCCAGCGCTCTTCGTCTTCGGAGCGAACGAAGTCGAAACCAACGTCGCCTTCCAAAATCTACCCGACGAACTATCCGCCCTACGCCCCACCCGCCACGGCCGCGACATCGCCATCATCCCCGGCGCCGACCACTTCTACGCCGGCAAACGCAACGAACTCGCCCGCTTGATTCATGACCGCATCGGACCGCTGCTGAAGCCGTCAGCGCCGACGTGAGGAAACGAGACAGTCACTACGTTATCTGCCGGGAAGGGCTCGCAGAGTTCATGAGGTCCACGGAGGGAGTGTAGCGGCATCCCCGCACGGTCGTCATCAGCTGTCCGGGTGCCGGGCTACCTTTATGACATGCGAGTTGATCTTTCCTGTCCGGAGGTTGACGACAAGCGTCAGATCAACAATCGCAGTTGCGTTGGTCGTCTCGTCTTCCTCGTCGTTCAGATCAACTTCAAGATCGAGATCGATCACGGCCTCTACCTGCACCAGATGGCCTTGCTCCACGGCCTCCAAAACCTCCAACTCGCCGTACCGCTGGATCGAGGAGATTGTCGGCTGGCTCGACAGCGGAAGACTCATGGGAGAAGGCTGTAGTTCCTCGCCCACGAACTTATCGCCAGCGTATTCCTGGAACCAAGCGGTAATGTTCGAAAGCCGCTGGATGAGGCCATCGGGAATTTTATCATCGTCAAAATACGTGTCGTTCAGGTGCATCGCGTTCTCCTGAGTTGACGAGAATTGGCAAATCGATTGTACGGACTACGGTGGTCTCGCCATCAAATGACCATCGTCCCAATCCTGGCAGAATGTAGCGTCTCGTACGTACTTGTCGTAGTATTTGAGGATAGAGTGAGCTTTGCGAACCCCCGAGATCCCGAATCTTTGGCCTGAACCTCGAATTAAGTGTACAATAGTTTATGAGGCGGCGATGCTGACGCAAGAGAAGGCGGACGCCTTGATGGCGATGGTGAAGGCGCTGACCGCTGGCAGGCGGATCGATTTTCCGGTTCCTGGATCAGACTTGCGACTGGAGGCGAAATCAGAAGATGGCCGCGAGGTCTTCGCCTTCGATGTGAATCGCAAGCTGGGCAAGCGCATCCGAATCTCGAAATGCACGATGCAGGAGCGATACGCAGGCGTTGAGATTCTCCTTCGTCTGGACATCGACGGGCCACCGCACGATAATCCCGATGGGCAGACGATCCCGTGTCCCCACCTTCATATTTACAAGGAAGGTGAGGCCGACAAATGGGCTTATCCGCTGCCGCCCGAGGTCACGGACCCTACGAATCTCGAACGAACGCTGCTTGAATTTCTGAAGTATTGCAAGGTGAAGGACGATGTGGAAGTAATGCCGTCGTTACCATTATGTTGAAATTTGATTGCCGCCAGCTGGTGGCAAACTACATTTCCTGGCTCAAAGATCGAATCACGACCGCCGACATCAATGGCGCGTGCGAGATCACGACTCCGTTTTTGGACCGGCACAACGACCGCCTTCAAATCTATGTGGTGCCGACCGAGAGCGGCCTGCGTCTTACCGATGACGGGTATATCATTGGAGATCTTGAGAGCAGCGGATGCCCGCTCGATTCTCCGCAACGACGCAAGCTTCTGGAAATGATTCTCGCGGGTTACGGTGTCCGCGAAGTCGAGAATGAGCTATTCATCGATACCACGGTCGAAGCCTTCCCGCAGAAGAAGCATTCGCTTCTGCAAGCAATGCTGACCGTGAACGATATGTTCCTCACTTCAAAACCGCGGGTCGCAAGCCTGTTCGTTGAAGACGTAGAGCATTTCCTGGATGAGAGCGATATTCGCTTTACACCAAACGTCGATTTTGTCGGTAAGAGCGGACTGCATCACAAATTCGATTTCGTTATCCCAAAGTCGAGGAAGAAGCCGGAGCGCCTGCTCCGAGCGATCAACACGCCGACGCGTGACAGTGCAACTTCGCTGCTGTTCGCGTGGACAGACACAAAAGAGACCAGGGACGACAACTCGCAGATTTTTGCCATTGTGAACGATACCGAAAAGCCCGTTAGCCAGGACGTCATCAGTGCCCTCCAGCACTACGACATTAAGCCTGTCCTCTGGAGCCACCGCCAAGAATTCATCAAGGAATTCGCGGCGTAATGCTTCATCTTTTCTATTGCCGCTATTTCTCCCTCGGCAGGCCATTCGGCTTCGGCGGCTGGCCGCGAGCGCGGAGCGTCGTTTCAAGGCCCAGGCGGGTGGCGGTCGCTTGCTGCCACGTCGGGCCGCCCAACGGCGTGCCGCGCTTGATGCTCTTGCGGACGGACGCCAATTCGTCCATCGCGAGGGCGGCGTTCACTCCGTCGAGCCAGTCCCAGCCGCTGGAAACAGGCGGATCGGCCAGCCAACCGGCGCGTTCGCCGCCCCGCCCGGCGAACCCACTTGGCCCGCACCGGGTTGCGTTCGACTTTAACGCAACCGCGTCTGCAGAAGCTCGTCCTCGGCAATCGGAAACGCTTTGAGCCGGCATCGCTATTTCTTCGGCTGTTCGACGCGCACGAGCAGTAACTGTTGGGTCTGATCGTCGCCGATGTGGACGAGGACGGGCGTCTCGTTTTTCGTTAGGTTGAAAATCCCCGCGTCAAAGACTCGTTTGGTCGACTTGCCGATCGTCCATGCGGCCCGTTGCGTTTTTTTGTCGACGGAACCGTAGATCGGTGTCGTCGTGTCCATGAAGCCGACGTAGTAGTTGCCGCGCAGACCGCCGTTGTTGTCGACGGCGATTTGGAAGACGTTGTTCGAGATCTTCTCGTCTCCCTGCACGAGGGCGAATACGCCGAGCGGCGTCCATGTCTGATCGGGAGGAGCGGCCGCTTGCTGTCCCTGGGTGGCCAGCGTGGTTGCTTGCTGAGTGTATTGCGGCGCGGGGCTGACCTCTTGGCCGTCTTGGTAGATGGTGTTGTTCTGATACACCACCGTGTTGCCGTAGTCGTAATCGATCGGCTGAGCGGGAATGGCGCACGCGGCCGAAACGGCTCCCCAACTCGCCGGCGACCAGGCGCTGGAGGCGTTCCAGCCGGCGGCGTACCAGGCGCCCGGGTGAGCCGTGTTCCACGTCGGCTGAAATGAGTTGTAGTACCCAAAACCCGAACGCACGGAATTGCCCTGAGCGGTCACCGCGGTCGGAGAACGATACACGGTCGAGTGAGCGGTGGCGGCGCCGTTGAACGACGAGTAATGCGCCATTCCGAAATCGGTCGACATCCCTCGACTGGCATAGGCGCTGCTCGAACTTCCCGAGACGGTACCCCGAGCGCCCGTGGCGGAGGCGCTTGAGGAAGAGCCGCCGACGGTCCGGCCATAAGGGCCAGCGGCCACGCCCCCCTCACGAGATTCCGAATAAGAACGGCCATCGGTTCCCGTGGCGCTGGCGCTCCGGCTTCCTCCGGCGGCGTATCCGCCGTACGGTCCCGCCGCGGCGCCTCGCTGGCTGGAGCTGGAGTAACTGCGTCCATCGGGACCGGTCGCATTCACATCCCGGCTGCTGCCCGCCGCGGTCCCTCCTCGCGGCCCTTCGGCGGCGCCGCGTTCGCCTTGCGCGCTATACGAACCGCCTTGCGAACCGCTATAGGAACGGTCGTACGAACTGGTGGCCCCTGCGCCGCCATGGGAGCCCGAATAGGTATTGTAACTATGCGATCCCGACGATTCGTAACTTCCGGAGCCGCGACTGCCGCTATACGAGCCCGACGACTGATGGCTTACCGAGCCGCCTCCGCCGAAGCCCCGACCCTCGGCGTCGTGCGATGCTGACAGGCAGAGCGACAGTCCCAGAGCGATGAACAAGAGAGTACGTTTCATGATTCGCTTTCGTTGAATGAAGAAGATCGATTGTGTTCTAATGTTTCTCCAAGCGGCTCGAGCCGCAGAGCCGGACGAACATGGCGTTATTTGGGTGCGGCGACGCGCGTGAACTTAATCGGCAACGAATCCGGGAGGCTCTCGTCGCCGATCACGCGGTCGATGGATCGAATGAACACTTCCGAGGAGCTCTTGCGCGTCATGA
>JBAXFO010000160.1:0-8533 GCA_037139885.1 Planctomycetota bacterium | reverse complement strand
CAACCTGCACATGCTCGAGCAATTCGCCCACCTCCTCCGCAAGCTGAAGGAAACGCGGGAAGGCGAGGGAACGCTCCTGGACAGTTGCATGATTGCCTACGGCTCAGGCAACAGCGACGGCAATCAGCACAGCAAGAGCAATTTGCCGATTCTGCTCGCAGGCCGCGGCGGCGGTTCGCTCCGGCCCGGCCGACATGTGCGCTTCACCGAAGAAACCCCGCTCGCCAACCTCTGGCTCAGCATGCTCGACCGCGTGGACGCCCGCGTTGAACGCTTCGGCGACAGCACGGGACGGCTGACAGGGTTGTGATCCGCCAGGTTTCTTCGATCGCGACTGGGAAGAACTGATCGAGAGTTGATACGCATACTTCGAAATGAAAAGGAGCAGCGCTTCGATGCGAACCGCAATTTTGACAGCCGCGCTGTTTGGCATGTCATTGGTCGTGGGAGTTCATGCCGCGGACGAGGATACAAACAAGATCACCGAGTTGACCCCGGAAAAGGCACGAGCCTTGGCACAGGCCCAAGGCAGTTTGCAACTCGACGGCCTGACCAAACTCTCGCCCGAAGTGGCCGGGGCGCTGGCGCGGCAAAAAGGGAGGCTGTTCCTGAATGGAGTGACCGATCTCCCCATTGACGCGGCCAAGGCGCTCGGTTCGCACGAAGGGGAACTGCGGCTCAACGGCTTGACATCGCTCTCGGAAGGGGCCGCCATTGCACTTGGGCAGCGCCCCACGGTGAGCAACCTTCACATGACGAGTCTGAAGTCGCTCCCGCCCGAGGTCGCCAAGGCGCTGGCGCCGCACCGGGGCGCGATGTATCTCAACGGCCTGACCGAACTTTCCGACGAGTCGGCCGAGGCTCTGAAATCGTATCGCGGGGTCGGTCTGGTTTTCAACGGCGTGACCAAAATTTCGGACAGGGCGGTGATCTCGCTCGCGCAGCACAAGGGGAATTGGCTCGCCCTCAACAGTATGACCACGCTTTCCGACGACGCAGCCAAGGCGCTGGCGCAACGCGAGGGCATAACCAATTTAGCCCGTGTGACCACGCTTTCCGACGACGCAGCCAGGGCGCTGGCAAAGCATAAGGGCCAGCTGCTGCTCTCCGGCCTGACCACGCTCTCGGACGAGGCGGCCAAGGCGCTGCGGGCAAATAAGGGTATCTCGCTACCGGCCAAATTCCGTTAGCTCTCGCGTTGGTCCATCTCCTGAGGACCAACACGGGAGCAAAACTCTTGGGGAGAATCGACTTGCTTCGTTTCAAACCGTTGTCGTTGATGTTCGGGATGGCCTGTCTGCTGTCCTGGTTGGCATCATCCTCGGCGCATGCCGCCGTGGGGATTCACGGTTCGTTCGGCAGCCACATGGTGCTCCAGCGCGACAAGCCCGTGCCGGTCTGGGGTTCGGCGACGCCCGGGGAAGAAGTGACCGTTGAGTTCGCCGGCCAGAAGAAGAGCGTCAAGGCGGACGTGAAGGGGAAGTGGAAAATCACGCTCGATCCGCTGGCGGCATCCAAGAAACCGCAAGCCATGATCGTCAAAGGCGCCACCGGCGCCCCGATCCAGTTCGACGATGTCCTCGTCGGCGAAGTATGGCTTGGTCTCGGGGCGTCGAACATGATGTTCAGCTATGAACAGCAGGCCTTGGACAGCAAGAGCCGAGGCGAGAAGGATGACGTGCTTGCCGCGATCGTGGCCGTCGATCATCCGCTGATTCGGTTCCGGAGGGGAAAAGGATGGGCGCCCGCGATGCCGGAGCAGAATAAGGATTCCTCCGCATTGATGCTGCCGTTCGCCGTTTCCCTCCAGAAAGAATTGGACGTCCCCGTGGGCCTGATTGTCTCTGGCATGGGCTCAACGACATATGGCGCATCCAAGGATGCCTTTGAGGCCGATCCGGCCTACCGCGAGGCGTTGGCGCGTGCCCGGGAACGCTTCGACGAAGCGAAGTGGAAGGCGGATCTCGACAAGTCTCTGAAGGCCTGGGAAGAGGCATGCCGCAAGGCCCGCGCGGAAGGGAAACCCGAGCCCGGCAAACCCCGCGAACCCCTTCGGCCCGGCTACGGAAACTTCGGCGGCTTTCACAACGACGTCATCATTCGCGGCATCGTCTGGGATCAGGGTGAAGGGGGCACCGGCATAGAGGGAATTGACCAACCCGTTGCCTTGGGAGCCTTGGTCCGCCACTGGCGAAAGGAATGGGGACAAGGCGACTTTCCGTGTCTTTACATTCAGAAGCCGGCAGGCGGGGGCTGTGCCTGGGATCCGAAGGATCCGGTCACGCGGTTCGCCTCGCCATTCGCGCCTTTGCCAAAGACCATGCCGGTCAACGCGCTCGGCACCTACAACAAAGATCGCGAAGAATATCATCGCATTCGCGAGAACCCCGGCTTCTTCATGGTGACGAGCAGCGACCTGGGTGGTCACACTCATCCAACCTGTAAGTCGGGCTACGGCGCCCGGGCCGCGCGGGTGGCTCTGGGCGGAGTCTATGGCCGAAAGATCGAGATTTATGGCCCTGTGTACAAGTCGCACACCGTCGAGGGCTCCAAGGTTCGCGTGCAGTTCACGCATGTGGGCCAGGGGTTGGCTTTCCGTCACGGCGACAAGCTCCAGGGCTTCGCGCTGGCTGGGGCTGACAAGGAACTTCACTGGGCTCATGCGGAGATCGATGGCGACACGGTCGTCGTGTCGAGCCCGAAGGTGGCCGCCCCGGAAGTCGTGCGCTACGCGTGGTCGGGGTATCCAGCCTGGGCCAACCTGTTCAACAAGGACGGCCTGCCGGCCCTGTCGTTCCGGACCGACAACTGGGAAAGTAAACCTTAAGGTTCGAGTCATCATGAATTGCTGGAACAAAGCAATTTGTTCGAAGATTGCTGAATGTTCAATTTGAGGATGAGCATGATTTCGAATCCACGGATCGCTTGGTGGTGTCTGGTCTTGTGTGTGCTGGGCGCCAAGGCGAATGCCGTCGAACCTCCGAAGCCAAAGGCCGGCCCTTTGGGGATGAAGTTCGTGACTCTGCCGAAGGGTACGACCTACCTGGGCTGGGACGGAAAGCCCGGTTCGGCCAAGAAAACGGAGATCAAGGAGGACTTCGAGATCGCCGTCCACACGGTGACGCAGGGGCAATGGCAGCAGGTAATGGGTAAGAACCCGAGCCAACTGTCCCGGACCGGCTCCGGGAGGGACAGGGTCAAGAACATCGCAGACGAAGAGTTGAAGAAGTTCCCGGTGGAGTGCGTGTCGTGGGACGACTGTCAAGAGTTCATCAAGAAGTTGAACGAGCAGGAAAAGGGCAAGGGGTACGTGTACCGCCTTCCGAGCGTGGCGGAGTGGGAGTACGCGTGTCGCGGCGGTGCGTCAACGGAAGAGGAGTGTTCGTTTCTCTTCTACTTCGAGAAGCCGACCAACGACATTTCGTCGAAGCAGGCCAACTTCGACGGAAACTTGCCGTATGGCAGCGGGGAAAAGGGGCCGCGCGTGGGGATGCTGACGAAAGTTGGTTCGTATCCACCGAACAAGCTGGGGTTATACGATATGCACGGCAACGTATGGCAGTGGACCGACTCCCTCTGGCGACCAAAAGAGCTGCACCGACTGAACCGGGGTGGCAGCTATGGCGGCGACGGCTATTCTTGCCGTGCCGCGTTCACCCACTTCAACGAGCCGTTCTACCGAAGTGTCTACTGCGGCTTCCGTATTGCCCGAGTTCCATCGACTTCGGTGGAAAAATAGCAATTCGACGCGGGATTTGGCGGCATTCGGCTAAATCGAAGTGGGAGGTCTTTGACCATCTTTGACCAACCGCTCGAATTGCCCTGTTTATTGAGTTGATTCTCCTGCCCCGTGGTTCTCGCCAGCCAGTGATTTTTACCTGCCGCCGAACGCGATTGAAGCCGTTTCGAGTCATTCTTGCAAAAAGGACGCCCGCGTCGACCGCTTCGGCGACAGCACGGGGCGATTGAGCGGGCTGTAGCAAACGATGCCAGGGAAATGGAAGTCGAAGCATGAAGCGAATGATGATTGGTCTGCTGGGTACGGGTCTTCTGCTATGCGCATCGGCGGCATGGGCCGAGGATTGGCCGCAATGGCGCGGGCCGAATCGCGACGGAATCGTGCAGCAGAGTCCGCCGCTGGCGGAGGCGTGGCCCAAGAGCGGTCCGCCGAAGGTCTGGCAGAGCGAGCTGCTGCCGGGCAGCAAGATCGCCGGGCTCTCCAGTCCGGTGGTGGCCGGCGGCAAGGTGTATGCCTTCGCGTCGGGCGATCCCAGCGCGCCGCTCCGAGAGCGGACGTTCGGCGAGGGAGTCTTGCGCCAGTTGGGCTGGTTCCCGCAGAAGCCACCGCCAGGATTGCTCGCCAAGATCGAGGAGGCACGCGTCAGCGGGGAACTGGCGAAGTCGGGCGCCCAGCGCGGCAAGTGGATCGACACTTGGCTCGAAAAGAACCTGACCGAGGACGAGCTTAAGGCTTTCGAGGAATTCGCCCGCGACCGCATGCGGCGGAACAAAGAGGCGCATGACCTCGCGGCGCTGGACAAGCTCGGCGGGATCAAGGACCGGACGTTCGAGACGCAGGAGGTGTTCGACAAGTTGCTGGCGGACAACAACATCACCGGGAAACTCAGGGAGGAGGTCGTCAACCGGGTGCCGAAGACTGAGCGGCGCCTCGTGGACATCGTGCTGTGCGTCAACGCCGCCGACGGCAAGACCGTGTGGAAGAAGGAGTTTCCGCATGTCCACGGAGCCAAGTACAAGTTCGGCGGCGGCGCCAGCGCCACGCCGTGCGTGGCGGGCGGGCGCGTTTACGTGCTGGGCACCGCCTGCGTCTTGTATTGTCTCGACGCGGCGACCGGCAAGGAGATCTGGAAGGGCGAAGTCGGCAATAATACCAAGAAGCGAGATTTGTATATCGACAGCAGCGCGAGTTGCTCGCCGATCGTCATCGACGGACTGGTGATCGTGCAGGGCGGCCCGCTGACCGCTTTCGAGGCGGCGACGGGCAAGGTGAAATGGACGCAGCAGAAAGTGCCGGCCTGGCACTCGTCGCCGATGGCCTGGGAGAAAGACGGCAAGAAATATGTCCTCTGCTGCACGCACAAAATGCTGCTCTGCGTGGCGGCGGAGACCGGCGCCTTGGTCTGGGATGCGCCCGGCGGCACGGGGCGAGACGCCAACCACGGAAGCCCGGTCATCCAAGGAGATATCCTGATCACTGGTTCGCGCCCCACCGCGTTCCGACTCTCGCCCGAGAAGGCCGAGAAGATATGGGAGGTCGAAGGCAGCTACCGGGGGAGTAGCGCACTGATCCACGAGGGACTCGTCTATATGGCTTGCTTCCGCGGCGGCGAGGGCCATCTCGCATGCATCGACATTAAGACCGGCAAGGAACTCTGGTGGGAACTGGATGTTATTGAGACCACTTCCCCGATCACGGTGAATGGGAAGATTCTAGCCACCATGCCCAACGGGGATCGCCATGGCCTCGGCCTTTTCAAGGCGACGCCGACCGGGGTGACCTTGTTGGCAAAGTTCAACTTCAACAACCAGTATTTGAATTGCACGACGCCGGCGTTTTTCGACGGCAAGATTGTGGTCAGAACGCAGAACGCCCTGGCCTGCTACGACCTGACGGCGAAGGCCATGCAATAAGTAAATCCAAATGAACCTACTTGTAAGAATCCTGAACATGACGACGGACAAACGACTTTGCTTGAAAAGCCGCGGGCGAAGCTGGATCGATCGGTGTTTTTCGCTGACGCTCCTTGCCTTCCTTGGGTTGACCGCATCGCCGCTCGTTGCCGACGACAAAGCGAATTCGGCTGGCGTGGATTTCTTCGAAGCGAAGATTCGGCCCGTACTCATCGAGCATTGCTATTCCTGCCATTCAGCCGAGGCGGCGAAGAATAAGAAACTGCGCGGCGGACTGCACCTCGACAGCAAGGCGGGGGTTCACAGCGGTGGCGATAGTGGTCCTGCGGTTGCGCTGGGCAAGCCGAAGGAAAGTCTGCTCGTGAAAGCCCTGCGGGGACAAGATGGCTTGTCGATGCCGCCGAAAAAACTTCTGCCCGCAATCGTGCTGGCCGACTTCGAACGCTGGATCGAGATGGGCGCCCCCGATCCGCGCGACGGCGCCGAAAAAAAAGCGAAGGCCAAGATCGATATCGAAGCGGGGCGGTCCCACTGGGCCTTTCAGCCGTTTTCCAAGCCGATGCCGCCCGCGGTGAAAAACAGCGCCTGGGTACGGATGCCGATCGATGCGTTCTTGCTTGCGAAGATGGAGAAGGCCGGCTTGGCTCCCGCTCCGGAAGTCGATCGTCGCGTGTGGCTTCGTCGCGTCTATCTCGATTTGATCGGGTTGCCGCCCACTCCCAAAGAACAGTCGGCTTTCCTGAGCGACGCCTCGAATCAGGCATACGAACGCGTTGTCGATGACCTATTGTCTCGTCCGCAATACGGCGAACGCTGGGCGCGCCATTGGCTTGACATTGCCCGCTATGGTGAGACCATCGGCTATGAAGCGGATACTCGGATTCCCTTCGCCTGGCGGTATCGCGACTACGTGATCGAGGCCTTTAACAACGATCTCCCGTTCGACCAATTCGCCATTGAGCAGTTGGCCGGGGATGAGTTGCCCGACTTCGATTCGCGAACCCAGATCGCCACGACATTCCTGAGGTTGGCGACAAACGACGGCAATGGCCCCCTCACCCAGCAGAACACCCTGGACGACACGCTGGGGATGGCTGTGGGGGCCTTCCTCGGGCTGAACATCCAATGTGCCCGCTGTCACGATCACAAGTTCGAGCCTCTGTCTCAGGCGGATTACTATGGGTTGATGGCCGTTTTCGGTGGGATCAACCCGAGCGGATCCCCCATCACGATCGGAAACCAACGAGAGCGGGCCGCAGTCGCCAAGGCCCTGGAGGCATGGAAGGAGGAATACAAGACGGTCCACTCCGGCTACGATTCGCTGCGTGCCGAAATTCTCTCGCGTGCCGAAGCCATGCGTGCCAAGGTCAAGCTCGAACTCAACGCGAAAGAAGTGGAAACCTATGTGGCGGCGTTGCAGTCGCCCATCGACAAGCGGACGCAGGGTCAGCTCAACCAGTTCGACGAGCAGTTTGACGGCGTGACGGAGCGTCTGAAGAAGCTGGCCAACGCGGTCGATGCGCTGGCCACCGCGGAGGAAAAGACCGAACTGGCCAAGCTCGGCCCCGTGTGCGAAAAATTCCGTGCTCGCAAACCGCAACTGACGCAGGCCAACGCGGTCGCGGGAAGCGGTTCGGGACCGTATAAGGTGAGCACCTCGAAGAGCGGACGGCCGCAGGTTCATGTGCTCATTCGCGGCGAGCCCACGAATTTCGGCCCACCCGCGGAGATGGGCGTGCCAAAGGCGCTCGGCGACGGGCCCAAGGACTTGCCCAGGGACAGTCGTCGCCGGCTTTGGTTCGCCCAGTGGATGACTCGTGAGGCGAGACCGTTGCTGGCACGCGTCCTGGTGAACCGCATGTGGCAGCACCATTTCGGACGCGGCTTCATGCCCAACGCCAACGCGTTCGGGCTCAGCGGGGGGACGCCGAGCCATCCCGAACTGCTCGAATGGCTCGCCTCCAACTTCGAAGAAAACGGCATGAAGCTGAAGCCGCTGCATCGACAGATCGTCCTCTCCGCGGCCTATCGCCTCGCGGCGAAGCATCCGCGCGGTGAAGCCGACCCCGGCAACGATCTGCTGGCCCGCTGGGAGCCCCGAAGGTTGGAGTCCGAAGCGATTCGCGATTCGCTTCTCGCCGTCAGCGGCCGACTGAATCTGAAAATGGGGGGACCAAGTTTCCTGCCCCCGATCGATGCGGAGGAATTGTACTTCAGTCACAACCCCGCTGCGAAAATCGGTTGGGAAAAAGCGGATGAATCCGAGGCATCGCGGCGAAGCGTTTACGTCTTTGCCAAGCGGTCGTTGCCATTGCCCGAATTTCGCCTGTTGGGGATGGCAGACTTGAACGTGGTCACACCCAAACGCGACGTGATGACCACGGCCATCCAGGCGCTGGCTTTGTTTAATGGCCGGCTCGCCCATGAGCAGGCGGGCTTCCTCGCGAAACGGATTGTCGCCGAGGCTGGAAAAGTCCCCGACGACCAGGTTCAGGCGTTGTTCGAGTTGACGCTGTGCCGCCCCCCTTCGGTGGACGAGCAAAAGATGCTGGTCCGCTATCTCGCCGAACACCCCCGCGCGACCCACCAAGATGCGACCGGTGTCCCGATCGCTTTGCAGTCGCTGTGCCTGATCATTCTAAACGCGAACGAATTCGTTTACATCAACTAGTGGTAAATGCCATGGATCCTCTCAATCGATACGAACGATCACGGCGGGCGTTCCTCGCCCGGGCCGGCAACGGCTTCTTCGGCACGGCGATGACCTACATGCTGGCCGGCGACGGCAGTCTTCGCGCGGCGCCTGGAACGAACGCGGGCCCGACATTGCCCGCCAAGGCCAAGGCGTGCATCTTTCTCTTCATGGTGGGCGGTCCAAGTC
>JBAXFO010000159.1:0-8538 GCA_037139885.1 Planctomycetota bacterium | reverse complement strand
ACGTTGCTCGGGCGTGGCCCGGGCGAACATCGACGACACCCGGCCGCGAAGCCAGACATCGACCGGCACCTTGTGGCTCGGATCGTCGAGCGCGGCCACGCCGCCCATCTCGCGATGAATCGGCAGCGAGCCGAAATCTTTGTAATTCTGGAACGCTTCGATCAAGTTCCCCTGCGCTTCTCGACCGTGGCCGACGATGCGGAAATACTTCGCTTGCCGCAATTGTTTCTCGCGCGGCGTATCGCCCAGGTCGCAAAGCTGGCGATATTCTTCGAGATATTTGGAGCTTGCCGTCGTGAAGTCGGCTTGCAACAGATCGGTGAGAGCGTCGTAGAGCCGATTCTTGCCCCTCGTGGCCAGGGTCGCGGGGAGTTTCTGTTCGAGAGCTTGCTGGAGATCGTTCACCGCACGTTGCACCTGGCCATCCGCGAGCAGAATTTCGCCGCGGACGATCAACTTCTCGGCGTTGCGCGGATCGTTCTTAACGGCTGCATCCGCAACTTCGAGCTTGGCCAAAAGCTGCGGATAGGCGATGACATCGAACGGCGTGACCGTGACGACGGCGCCGTCGGAGAACATCAGGTTGCCCGGCGAGAAGTTCGAATTTTTGGCGCGGTTATGAGCTTTGATGACGCCGCGATCCACATCGACCGCGAGAATCTCCCCCTTCTTCAAAGGTTGATAGTAAACACCGGCGGAGGCCACCCCCTGCCCGGACGGCACATCGCCCGTCGTGAGCGACCAAACCTGCCGGCCATCGTCGAGATTGAGGGCTCGCATGTGATTCTTGCCCACGAGCAGAACCCTCTTGTTAACGATGCCCGCGAAGTACAGATCGCCATCGAGTCGGCCGACCTTCCAACGAGGCGTGCCGTCGTGCAAATTGATGCAGTGGACCGAATCGGCATCGGGAGCCGTGAAGACGATCTTGCCGTCGACGATCGCCGGCGGCGTCGACTTCCATTTGGAAAGCGTCACGGTGCTGGCGAGATTGCTGGGGATGTTCGGGTTGATGAACGGCCGATTGGCGATGTTCGGGTTGCCGTGGTTCCGTTCTTCGGGGACGCGTTCGCGATAGGGATAAGCCCAGGCCAGGCTGCGCGACATCAGATCGACGCCGAGCACTTCGCCGGCGTTGGTCGGGCAAACGAGGATGCCTTCGCCGTACGCCAGTTGGACGCCGTTGATGCGGCGCGTGATGGCATGAGTGACGCGATTGCGCTGATCGACGCTGCCGAGAACTTGAATCGGCTGGACGATCGCCGGCCGGCCTTTTTCGATCTTGTTGGGATCGATGCACACGAGTCGCAACTCCGCGTCGCCCAATTCGCCCTGGTGCTTTTCATTAAGGACGTAAAGTTTGCCCCCGATGCTCATCGGCGCGCCGAGGAAATGGCTGTCGGTGAACTCGTCCTTCGCATCTTTCGAGTTGAAGGAACCGAGCGACCAGACCGCGTTGCCTTGCTGAAGGTTGAACGCATAGAGGCAGTTCTGCATGAGATAGGGCCGGATCTTGCTGGGAATGTTCGGCCGTTGGATGCCCATGAAGGGATTGTTCGCCTGGAACAGATTATCCGGCGAGGGGATCGCAAGATCGTCGATCGCGTAGACGTTTTGATGGTCGGTCGAGATGACGCCGAGGGTCGTGTTCTCGAAGAGGAAATTCGCGAAACCAGGCAGCCCAGGGAACTTTTCGTAGTTGGCCAGCCAGGGCTGGACGACATCGCGCAAATCGGTTTCGGGAGCTTTCTTCTGTTGCAGAATCTGATTGAGGGAGCCATCCATATCGGACGAGCGCCAGAGTGTGTCGCCGGGCTTGATATCGGGCCCTTCGTTGGCGAGGGCGACACAACGCAGCTCGCCGTACGCGCGGAACACGAGCCTGCCATTGGCGCTGATGGGAAAAACGCCCGGCATCACGATGTTGTTGTCCGCGTTCGCCAAAACCGCATCGATCTGGCTTTTGACCGCGCGTTCGTATTCGTGGTAGCGAGGTTCGTTGATGATCGGGTCGTTATCGAGCAACAATTTGCGGATCCACAGCGGTTGGTCCAGCAGCGGCGGACTGCCGTTCGCCTGGGCGCTGTTGGCGTAATTGCCGCGAATCATCGGCCAGTCGTAAAGGCTGAAGGCGATCGGCTGCTTATCGTCGTGATAAAGGACGCGGAGTTTCGCTAAAGCGATCGTCTGGTCGCCAATGCGGAGGCCTTCCTTGTCTTGCAGTTTGTCTTCAAGACGTTGCCACATGGCGCCGGCCTTCTTCGTTTCGCCGGCGCGGCGATAGGAAAGCGCCGCTTTGAAGAGCGTCAGATCGCCAGTCTTGTAACGTTCGGCGGGAAGTTTGAGCGAGCGTTCGAAACGCAACGCCGCCAGAAAATATTGGCCGCGATCGAGCAAGAGCGTGGCGAGAAGGTCGTTCGCCTCGGCGCCGGCTCGGGTGTGAAACCATTTGTGGGCCACTTCCGCCAGCCGTTCGCGGTCGCCATTGTCTTTCGCTTCCTTGAGCGCCGCCAGGGCCCGGCCGCCGAAGCGTTGCTCGTAAACATCGAGGCCTTCGTCGGGCATGGAGCCGAGCAGGTTCTGAGCTTCGAACTTGACGCTGGTCCAGCGCATCGCATCACGGCCCTGATTGTCTTTCTCGCGCACTTGGACGTAGAAGTCTTCCTGCGTGTCGAGAATCTTTTGCAAGGCGGTGACGGCGTCGTTCCAAGCTTTGTCTTTAATGGAATCGCGTGCGACGTTGATGTACTGACGATAGGTCGAGTTTTCGATGAGCTTGACGGCGCTGAACTGCGAAGTCTTCGGGCCATTCTTCTTGGGAGCGCCGATGTCGTCCACCGGCAGAGCCACGGGCCCGCCCGGCTGGAATTGAACGGCGATTTGCGCCATGGCCGCTCCGCCCAACAGGCCCAGCGCGCCAATGCCGAGCACCCACAATCCGACGCGACGCGACCGTGACATAGACGATGCCTCCAAGGCGACTTGCGGGCGGCAAACCAGACCCAATCATCCCAAAGCAAACTTGGATTCACAAGCGCAATCGAATCGAAAGGAATGATCTTCCCTGCCGACAATGACGATCATCCGAGCCATTCCTAACGCGGCTACCCCCCGGCCCCGCCATCATCGGCGCCCAATCTGAACGAGCGTTCCCGTCCAGGCGCCGACTTGGCCGCCGCCGCCGGGCGTGTCTTTCGCCAGGCCACGCGTCAAAACATACCAGCAGAAGAAGCAATGATTCGACGTCTCTCCCGGCAACGCGGATGGGTCGCGGGCCAATATTTCATCGCGAATGGCGGTCAGCCCTTCACGAAACAATTTGCCCACGTACGGATCCTTCCGCGCCCGACGCACAATTTGCGTCACCGTATCCGTGTGAATGTCGCCGATCGTCAGCTGATCGAGGTCCGAGGCGAACCCGCAGCACGGCTTCACCTCCCCCTTTGGCGTGACAATGAGCGCCTGCCCCGGGCCCTCGCAGTAATCTTCCTGAAACCAGCTTCCGTCCCAGGCCCCGGCCAACTTCTCCGCTCGCTCAACCGGAGCGAGATGATTGAAATTGAGCGTCATCGTCAAATCGAGCGAAACCAGCAAATAGCGTTTGAGCATCTCCGACCATTCGACGACAGCGTCGAGCTCCTTCGCCAGCGCCCGGATCGGTTCCAGCCCGACGTGCTGATCGCGCGACGCCCAGTTCAAAGCGATGATTGTGTCCCGATCGAAGACTTTACGCGCCGTCCGGCAGAAGTCGGCGAGATCCGAGGTGTGTTTGCCATGAAACTTATCGACGCTCAGGCCCAGCTTGCCCGAGAACCCGGCATCGCGCAGGTTTTCGAGCGTTTCCCGCAGATGCTTCAAATCGCGATGCCAAACGCCGTTCGTCACGATGCGATCGAACCGCATGCCGAGTTCGGCGGCACGGCGCGTCAAGGCGACGACGAACTCGGGATACAGAAACGGCTCGCCCCCCGTGAAGCCGACGATCTCGATGCCGAAGTCATGGGCCTGCTCGAGAAACCGCAGCGCGGTGGGAATGTCAAGACGGTCCGGCCATTCGATGGGGACGCAGCAATGCGGGCAATCGAGGTTGCATTGATACGTTCCCGCGAACGAAACGTAGTTCGGGCGAAAAGTCCGCGTCCGCCGCGCGACGGCGCGCCCGGGACCACGGTCGGAAAGGGGGATCGAATTCGACATGCCGTTATTCTATCCCCGACTTCGTCGCTGTGGGGCAAACTGCTCGAGCGCTGGCGGCTTGCTCCACGAAAAAGAACTCTCACTTCGACTTGAATGTCATCTCGCCGCGCTTCACGTCGTAATCGCCGACGACCGTTTGATGATCGCGTACCTTGCCTTCAAGAATCAACCGCCCCAGCGGATTCTCGACTTCCTTTTGAATCGCTCGCTTGAGGGGCCGGGCGCCGTACGCGGGATCGTAACCCACACGAACCAGATGCGTCTTGGCGCCATCGGTCAATTCGAGCGTGATGGAGCGTTCGCCGAGGAGCTTTTGCAGACGCTGAAGCTGGATGACGACGATCTGCTTCAAGTGATTTTCGTCGAGCGCGTGGAAGACGATCGTTTCGTCGACGCGATTCAAAAACTCGGGCCGGAAATGTTTGCGCAGTTCGTCCATGACGGCGTCTTTCATCCGCTCGTAGCCTTCGCCGTCGTCGGCCCCTTGGAAATTGAGGATGCGCTGGCTGCCGATGTTGGACGTCAAGATGATGATCGTGTTCTTGAAATCGACCGTCCGGCCTTGACCGTCGGTGAGCCGGCCGTCGTCGAGAATTTGCAGGAGGACATTGAACACCTCGCCATGGGCCTTCTCGATTTCGTCGAACAGCACGACGGAATAGGGTCGACGCCGCACCGCTTCGGTGAGCTGGCCCCCTTCCTCGAAACCGATGTAACCCGGAGGGGCGCCGACAAGCCGGGCGACGTTGTGCTTCTCCTGATATTCCGACATATCGATGCGGATCATCGCCTTTTCATCGTCGAACAAGAACTCCGCCAACGCCCGCGCCAGTTCGGTTTTGCCCACGCCTGTCGGCCCCAGGAAAATGAACGAACCGATCGGCCGATTGGGGTCCTTGAGCCCCGAACGCGCCCGCACCACCGCCTCGGCGACCGCCTTCACCGCTTCGTCCTGACCGATGACGCGATGATGCAGTTCATCCCCCAAATGCAGCAGCTTCTGCACTTCCCCTTCGAGCAATTTTTCGACGGGCACCCCCGTCCAACGGCTGATGACTTTGGCGATGTCCTGTTCATCCACTTCTTCTTTCACGAGCCGGTTCTTCGTTTCCGAAGTGGCGAGCTTTTCCTCCTCGGCTTTCAACTTCTTTTCGAGATCGGCGAGCTTGCCATACTGGAGCTCGGCCAACTTTTGATAATCGTACTTTGCCTTGGCCTGGTCGATCTCGACCTTGGTCTGTTCGATCTGCTCTTTGATTTGGCGGAGAGCCTGGGCGCCTCCCTTTTCCGCATCCCACTGGGCGCGAAGGGCGTTCGACTTCTCTTTCAAGTCCGCGAGCTCTTTCTCGATCTTGCCGAGACGCTCCTTCGATGCGGCGTCTTTCTCCTTCTTGAGGGCCTCGCGCTCGATTTCCAGTTGCATCACCCGGCGATGAAGTTCGTCGAGTTCGCTCGGCATCGAATCCATCTCGGTGCGCAGCTTCGCCCCCGCTTCGTCCATGAGGTCGATCGCCTTGTCGGGCAAGAAGCGGTCGGTGATGTAACGATTCGACATCACCGCCGCGGCGACCAGAGCCGCGTCTTTGATGCGGATGCCGTGGTGGACTTCGTATTTTTCCCGAAGGCCGCGCAAGATGGATATGGTGTCTTCAACAGTCGGCTGATCGACCTGGACGGGCTGAAAACGTCTTTCAAGGGCGGCGTCTTTTTCGATGTACTTGCGATATTCATCGAGCGTCGTCGCGCCGATGCAGTGCAGCTCGCCGCGCGCCAGGAGCGGTTTGAGCAAGTTGCCCGCATCCATCGCTCCGTCGCCCTTACCCGCGCCGACGACGGTATGGAGCTCATCGATGAACAAGATGATGAGCCCCTCCGCTTCGGTCACTTCTTTCAGCACGGCTTTGAGTCGTTCCTCGAACTCGCCGCGAAACTTCGCCCCCGCGACCAGCGCCCCCATGTCGAGCGAGACGACGCGTTTGTTCTTGAGGCCCTCGGGGACATCGCCGCGCACGATGCGCTGCGCCAGCCCTTCGACGATGGCCGTCTTGCCGACGCCGGGCTCGCCGATGAGCACCGGATTGTTCTTCGTCCGCCGCGACAGCACCTGAATGACGCGCCGAATTTCCTCGTCGCGGCCGATGACCGGATCGAGCTTGCCGGCCCGCGCCAGTTGCGTCAGATCGCGGCCAAATTTTTCGAGCGATTCGTAAGTCGCTTCCGGATTTTGACTGGTCACGCGTTGATTCCCCCGCACCTGAGCGATCGCTGACAGGAGGCGATTGCGATTCAGGCCCGCATCTTTCAAGATACGCCCTGCCCCGCCGCTGTCGTCGAGCATCGCCAGCAACAAATGCTCGACGGAAACATAGTCGTCCTTCAATTTCTTCGCTTCGTCGTCCGCCTGCCCCAGCACGCGATTAAGCCGCTGCGACATGGAGACATCGCCGCTGCCGCCATGCACGCGCGGCACCTTGTCGAGCTCTTTCTGCACCTTCGCCTTCAACCCGTCTAAAGCCACATCGGCTTTCTGCAACACCGAAGGCGCGATGCCGCCATCCTGATCCAGCAGCGAGATGAATAAATGCTCAACATCCATCTGTTGATGATTCGCCTTGCTCGCCAGTCGTTGCGCCGACTGCAAGGCTTCCATCGATTTTTCGGTAAGGCGGTCGTTCATGATCAACCACTCGCTGAGTAAAAGGTGTTTCTAAGGGACTGCAAACCTCATTCCGAATGGTGCAAATCCCCTCTCACGGGCAGCAACCCCTTCGACTTCAAGGGGATACGATCGATCCTCATTTTAACGCGGTTCCGGCGGCCTGTCATTTCGACATGGCGGCAAAATGGCGATCGTTTCGCCGAAACTTAGCCGACAATGACGCGCGGCCGTTTCGTGGCGTCAGGTTGGCCGCGAGCGATGAGTTCGCGGACTTTCCAAGGAATGTTGCCTTCCCCAAAGGCGAGGTAACTCCAGCTTGCCGAGAGGAGGTCGAGTTGCGGCCAACCAAAATGCAGGCCCGGCGGAGCGCTCTGACGCGACATTTCGAGGGCGATGGCGGCAATCGCGTGCGCCACCGACGCACACCCTGTGACGCGAATGATGAACCGGCCCTCTTCGCGCAGCACTTCAATGTCGAGTTGCTGGAAGAAATCGCTCGGATCGTCGAGTTCGATCTCCAAGAAGACGAGGTCGATGTCGCTCGCCAGGTTGTGTTCGCCGCGAATTTGCGACTCCTTCAGGTCGCGCGACTCCCGTCCGGGGCGATGCGGAATCAGCACGGGAAAGTCGGCCACACGGAGCGTGTCCCAAAACAACTTGGAGTCGACGTCTTTAAAGTTGAAGCCGACAGTGCGCAACTCGTCCGCACGAATCGAACGCGAGAACACCGAAACTCCCAAGATCGCCGCGATGAAGAATGCGGAAATCGCCAACCCGCCGCCGGCATGAAAAAAGACCGCGAGCATGACGAGGGTGAAGCCGACCGCCGTCGCCAACAGCCAGAGCATCCCCACGCTGCGAAAGAAGCCGCCGCTTTGGTCCCACACTTTACGCAGGTCGATGTAGCTCGCGACCGCGGCAGCGGCGATCAAGACCAGGACCGCGGTCGCATAGGCGTTCCGCTGCTGCTCGACGCTTGCCTGGAAGTGAACCGTCACGACGATATTGATGATCGCGAAGACGATGAGCAAGACGCCCCAACGCTGCGACCAGCGAAAATCCATCCCGAATTTGAGCAAAAACTGCGGCAACAGCGACGCCAGCGCCGTCATCACGCTCGTGCCGGCGAACGCGAGCATGAGAATAGTCGAGAGATCGTACAGCCCGCCAAACCACGAACCCGCGTAGGGAAATTGCAACACCGGATCGTTCAGCGGTTGGCCGTGCGCGAGATAGGCGAGCGCTCGATTCGCGGCCTCACCGCCGGCGCGCATCTGGTTCGCGGGGATGAAGATCGTCGTGATGACGGTGGCGCCGAGGAGAAACACTCCCATGGTGAGCGCCGCCACGATGAGCACTTTACGAGTGTTGGCGACGCGCTGCTCCAAAGTTTTGCCGCGAACCTGGGGCATCAAGATCATGCTCATCTCGAATCCGGAAAGTCCCAGGGCGAGATTCGGAAGAAACAGCAAGCTCAGGCCAGCGACCGCCCACCAATCGACCGTTCCCTCGGCCGACGTGCTCATCGCCCAGTCGCCCGAATGGACGCGCTGGAGATAGGCCGACGCAATCTCCGGGTTCTCGAAAAGCCGCAGGAGACCACTCCCGACGATCCAGCCGGTGAGCGCCATGTAAAGCCCCACAATGGGGATGGCAAGGTAAACCACCTTGCGATTGAAGCC
>JBAXFO010000158.1:0-8540 GCA_037139885.1 Planctomycetota bacterium | reverse complement strand
TACTGTTCAGATGTATTTGCTAGGCGCAAATACCGTGCCGAACACGATTGGGTCGGGTCCCTGATGCTGGCGATCAAGACGTGAATGGGCCGTTTCAACGATTTGGCAAGCCGAAGCCACCGTTGCGTCTTGCCGATTCCCGGCGGCCCCCAGAGCAAGACCGGCACTTTCGCCGCGACGAACATCGATAGATCCAGCATGGAGTCACCTTGCAATTGCGCGGAAAACGGGATCGGCCGACGACGACATCGGCCCTCCATTGTACGCTCGTGCCCTGTCCGGAAACGCATCGCATGCTCGGCGGAGACATCCATTGAATCATAAATTCCGGGGAATCAATGACGCTTGTCAAAACGAAGCGCCTGTTCCTCTTCAAGAAAGGCACGCTGAGCGACGCCCGCAGAATTAAAATTTGTCGGGTTGCAGAGAGAAGCGGCAATTCGGATCGAAAAGCCCGGCGAAGAGCGTCGCTCAGCTTGCTTTCCATCGTCGGCGAACGCGATGGCGAAATTTACGATCTATTCCGTCATGGCCCTCGGGCAAACCACGGCGTTCTTTCTGTGCCTTTTCGCGACGCGGCGGGCGCTGGGCCGCGACTGCTTCGATTCTGGACCAGCCATGCTCTGGTTCCTGGCGATTTTCCTCAGCTTGGAAATCAGCGGCATCGCCCTCGGCCTGTTCGTTTCGGCCTGCGCGGGCCGCAGCAAGAACGCCGCGAACCTGATGCCGGCCTGCACGAGGCCGATGAAACCGATATGTCGGACCCCCGAGCCAGTACTCACTTCGGTATGGCGGACCGAAGCAGGATGCGCAGATTGGCTTGCGCCATTCGGCCGATGAAACCGAAGTATGCAACCTTCGACAAAGGTGAGGCAGGTCATATTCAAACGCCGCATTGGGCACGCAGAACATGGCCCGGCACGGACCAAAAGCGTGAATATGCGGTTGGGATTCAACGTCTTGCCGGTCATAATCGACCACTCTGCCTTGAGTTCCGGTAGGTTCCTCGTTTGGTTCACGGCCTCGTGTTTTTTTACTTGTCGTTCCCGTGTTCTCGAATAATTCTGATTTTGGCTCCAGGGCGGTTTCGACTAAATCACGTCAACAACGAGTTTCATGATGTCGAAATCGTGGGAGCGATTCTCTGGGTCTGAGCGCCCTCAAGAGCCCGTCAGCCCGCAATCGGAGCGGACGCGTCGTCGCGTCTTTTGGCTCACTGCCGCTTGTCTGCTTTTTAGCGCCGTAACGACTTACTTTTTGATCGAGTTCGTATTCTGGCCGCGAGTTCCTGCTGCGCTCGTCGGGACATGGCGTGTGACCGGCGGGACGCAAGATGGGGTTGTCCTGGAATTTCGACCCAACGGCGCGTTCCAGGCCCGGTTGAGCAAGGGGGACGAGAATGCGGCGGTGAAGGCTCTTGTCCAGGTCAACGGCACAAGGGTGCAGATCACGTCTACGGACCCCGTCACCGGCAATCAAGACATCAAGACTCACCTCATTCGTCGTTTGACGGATACGGAACTTCATCTCGAAGACCCGGCAGGAACTGTGTCCCGACTCGTTCGGCTCGAATGAAGCGACAGAGGAATCATCTGGTTGTTTTTTTCGCGAATCAGCCGCACCTTGCGGCGAGAAAGGAAACGACATGAAAGGGCTGCAACAGTGGCGCATTCCGCTTTTCGGAATGATTTTGGGCGCGATGTGCGGTTTACTTGCGACGGGCAGGCTCCCGAACTTGCTTGCCGGCGGGGAGGGGCAACCGACACCGAAGAAAAAGGCTCCCGAGCCGAAGGCTCTGCCAGGGTCTCCGGAGGCGACACAATCGCCGAAGTCGAAGTATCTCCCGTTCCCGATGTTTCCGCAGACGAAGTTTGGCGGAAACATCGGCATTAATACAGGCGATTCCAAACCGTTCTGGCCAGCGAAAGTCGTTCCACCCAAGGGAGCGCCGAACATCCTTCTCATCATGACCGACGACGTCGGCTTCGGGTCGCCGAGCACCTTCGGCGGCGTCATCCCGACGCCCGCGCTCGACCGGGTCGCCAAGTCGGGATTGCGCTACACCAAGTTTCATTCCACGGCACTCTGTTCGCCGACGCGGGCCGCCCTTATCACGGGCCGGAATCATCACACCGCCCACTTCGGCGTGATCTCGGAAATGTCGACCGGCTACCCCGGCTACGACAGCCTCATCAATGAAACCACCGCCACATTGGCCGCGATCCTGCGCTCCTACGGTTACGCGACCGGTTGGTGGGGCAAGGACCACAATGTTCCTTCGTTCGAGGCGAGTCAGGCAGGGCCGTTCACGCGCTGGCCGACAGGACAAGGTTTCGACTACTTCTACGGCTTCGTCGGCGGCGACGCGAATCAGTGGCAGCCCAATCTCTTCCGCAACACCACGCCGATCTACCCGTTCGAAAAGGATAAGAAATTCAACCTGATCACGGCCATGGCCGATGACGCTGTCGGTTGGCTCAAACAACTCAATTCGATCAGTCCCGAAAAGCCGTTCTTCATGTACTACGTCCCCGGCGGCACCCATGCCCCGCACAACCCGACGCCCGAATGGATCGAAAAGTTCAAGGGCAAATTCGACAACGGCTGGAACGACCTCCGCGACCAGATCTTCGCGAATCAGCAACGACTCGGCATTCTTCCCAAGGACGCAAAGCTCACCCCGTGGCCCAAGGATCTGCTCCCCGAGTGGAAGTCACTCGGCGCCGACGAGAAGAAACTCTTCGCCCGCCAGATGGAGGTTTACGCGGCTTATCTCGCGTACACCGATCATGAAATCGGTCGCGTCATCCAGGCCGTCGACGACCTCGGTAAACTCGACAACACGATGATCATCTACGTCAGCGGCGACAACGGCGGCAGTTCGGAAGGGGGCCTCATCGGCACACCGAACGAGGTCACCTATTTCAACGCGATCGAGGTGCCGGTCAAGACGCAACTCGAAAAATACTACGATGTCTGGGGCTCGGACAAAACCTACCCCACATGGCCTGCGGCTGGGCATGGGCTTTGAGTACGCCGTTCAAATGGGTCAAGCAGATCTGTGCGTTCTTCGGCGGCACTCGTCAGGGCGTGTGCATCTCTTGGCCGAAGCGGATCACTGACCAGGGCGGCATACGCGACCAGTTTCACCATATCATCGACATCGTCCCGACTGTGTTGGAAGCGTGCGGTATCCCCGAACCGGTTTCCGTTGGCGGCGTGCCCCAAGTGCCGATCGAAGGGGTGAGCATGGCCTATACCTTCGACAAGGCGAACGCCAAGGCCCCATCCAGGCGGACCACGCAATACTTCGAAATGTTCGGGGTTCCAGCAATCTACCACGAGGGTTGGATCGCCAGCGCCGTTCCGTTCGCGGCCCCTTGGGACACCAAGAAGGCTCCCCCCAAAGATCCGTTCAACGAAGCGAAGTGGGAGCTTTACGATGTCTCCAAGGACTTCTCACAGAACGACGATCTCGCGAAGACTCATCCCGAAAAACTCAAGGAGATGAAGGAACTGTTTATCCGCGAAGCCACGAGGTACAACGTCTTCCCCATGGATGGATCCAAGTTGACCCGCATCCTCGCGCCGCGGCCCAGCATGACCGCCGGGCGGAAGTCCTTTGTTTACAATGGCCCCATGTACGGCATCCCTCAAGGGGATTCACCGAACCTTATGAATCGGTCGTACAACATCATCGCCGAGGTGGACATTCCCAAGGAGGGCGCCGAGGGCATGCTGCTCACGTCCGGCGGCCGGTTCGGCGGCTACGGGCTTTACCTCCTCAAGGGCCGACCCGTCTTCACCTACAACTTCGCCGACCTCGAACGCTTCCGCTGGGAAGGCAAGGAGGCGCTCACTCCCGGCAAACACACCGTCTCTTTCGAATTCCAGAGCGACCCGAAAACGAAGGGCGTCATCGGCCCCTTCGGCAAGGGCGGCCTCGGCATCTTGAAAGTCGACGACAAGGAAGTCGCGCGAAATCTGATCGAGCGGACGCTCCCCTTCATTCTGCAATGGGACGAAACCTTCGACGTCGGCCAGGACAAGCAAACTCCGGTCGATGACAAGGATTATCAGTGCCCATTCGAGTTCACCGGCCGGCTCACGCGTTTGACGGTTCAGCTCGAAGCGGTCAACCTGGCGCTTGAGGAATTTCTCGAATTCGAGAAGAAGAGCCAGCGCAACAACAAGTCGAGCGAGTAGCAAAAAATTGCCGGAGGGGTCAGCATCGCTTGATGCGGCCCCTCCGGCGCCCGTCAAGTCATGTCCAACCCGGAATCTACGGTCTTACTTCAAACGTATCTGGCAAGACCCATGAGCGGCTGGCCAGATCTCAACCTCGGAGCGCTCTCGGTATGCTGCTGAAACAGAAAACAGTCTTGATTGCGTTCGCAACTTTGGCCTGCGGCGTGCTGATCGGTTGGGTGGCCAGCCAAGCACAGTCGCAGAACGCGGACGCGCCCGCCAAATTCAAATTCACCACGGAAATTGCGCCCGGCATCGCCGCACCGGCCAAAGTGGAGACCCGCTTCGGCACACTGAACTTCTTTGATGGTGTGCCGGACAAGGCCAGCGCCGAAAAGATCTACGACAACCTCGACTTCCAGCGCGCTGTGCAGGCTTACTTGCTGGCCTTGCCGGTCGTGAACCAGGTCGCGAATCGCGACAACATCCTCAAGGTGGGGCCGGCGAACGCGACCGTGCCGATCTGGGAAAACCTGGTGGATTCGCGCACGGTCGAGCTGACCGCCAACGATAACACGCCTTACACCTGGATCTGGCTTGATCTCCGCAAGGGGCCTTTGGTCATCGAGGCCCCGCCGAAGGTGCTCGGCGTCGTTAACGACATCTGGTACCACTGGAATGGGGATATCGGCATCACCGGACCGGACAAAGGCAAGGGGGGCAAGTATCTGCTGCTGCCGCCCGGCTACAAAGGCGAAACTCCCGAAGGGTACTTTGTGATCAGGCCAGGTTCGTTCAGCGCTTGGGCCGTCTGGCGCAGTTTCGTCGTGGACGGCGACCCGAAGCCCGGCGTTGATGCGGTGAAAAAATTTACCAAGATTTATCCTCTTTCTCAGGTGGGGAACCCACCCGAGTTGAATTTTATCAACATGTCGGGCAGGCCGTTCAACATGGTGGGACCGGCCGATTTCCGGTTCTGGGAGATGCTCAGCCATGTCGTCCAAGAGGAGTCGACGGACACAGTCGATTCGACAACCCTCGGCTTTTGGGCAGCGGTCGGCATCCAGAAGGGCAAGCCGTTCGCCCCGGACGAGCGGATGAAGAAGATCCTGACGGAAGCCGCCGTTGGCGATTCGACGGGCCGCGCTCTTAGCTACCGGACGCGGGAGAAGAGCGCTTACTTCTTTGATGACCGGCAATGGAAGAAACCCTTCATTGGCGGTTACAAGTTCGAATGGCAACCGCGCGTCCCGAACCTGGACGCGGCTGCCATGTATTTCTTCATGGCCACCGGCGTCACCCCGGCGATGGACACGCAGATCGTCGGCGAGGGCTCGACTTACCCCTGGACGGCTGTGGACGCCAAGAACAATCCCCTCGACGGCGGCAAGAACTACAAGGTGCACCTGCCGCCGAATATTCCGGTCAAGACCTTCTGGTCGATGATCGTCTATGACACTCAGACCCGCTCGATGCTCCAGACCGACCAGCAATTCCCGAGCGTGAGCAGCCAAAACAAGGCCGTCAAGGCCAACGCCGACGGGTCCGTCGACGTGTACTTCGGCCCCAAGGCGCCGGTGGGCAAGGAGGGCAACTGGGTTCAAACCATTCCCGGCAAGAGTTGGTGCACAATCCTGCGCCTCTACGGGCCACTGGAGCCGTGGTTCAACAAGACCTGGCGCCCGGGTGATATTGACCTGGTGGAATAACCACAGATCGAGACTTCCGACTCGCAGTGGGAAGGCCAGGGCTGCGAAGCCCTGGCCTATAGCAACACACGGAAGCTTAACGGTGCGGTTTTGTGGCGAGTGACGCATTTCGGACCGTCACCGCTGTTAAACCTCTATTTTCGGTCGATTGGGCGCTCCGGTCCGACGCCCCGGAGTATCGAACGCTCGCCCGCGTGCGTCGTCGCGGGAGTGTCCGTGCTCACGCTTGGATCGTGCGGCTTGTTGATGGAGGGGGCTCCGCTTTCTGACCCGATGCGTTCTCCGGATTCGACAGAGAAAGCTTCTGCTGACGTCTAATGATTGATCGATAAGTCCGGATTTACTGCCGGGGAGGCTACCGTGAAGATACCGTCGTCCGCCAAAAGACTGAACGGTTACTGGCTCGTCATTCCAGCCCGGCATCACCCCTTTTTGGGAATGGACCCTTATCCGACGGAGTCGAGCTTGATCGGCGACGGTTTGCGTGGTCCGGCGGCATCATCGCTGGGGGGCGCCTTACTGGCGGTCGAGGTTATTGAGGAGTCTTCGCCGAGCGTCGGCGGGAAGTGATTGAAGCTTGTTCAGCAGTGCGGCGATTTCGTCGCCCGGCGCGTCGTTTGGCGCGTTGCCATGCTCGGAAATGGGCGAACCGTCAACGTTTTCGTGGGTACGTTCGAATCCGGGAGGGGCCTTTAAGCAGTTATGACTATGACCGACAGCATCCGACAGAAGCCGACAAGGCCCCGTGAAAACCGGGCTTTTCGCCTCGATGGCGGCCTCGTGGCGGATTGAGGCGGGAACTGGCTGCGTTGCCTTTTGCGTCGTCTGGCGCGTCGCCACGGGCCGCGGCGATAAAGTCGCTGTCTCGCACCTGGAGGTAGTGACTCGACGCCACGCGGGCGGAGTTGCCGATCCACTCGCAGACGACGTGGAGCGGGTCGCTGGCCGCCAGTTCCGTCTCCCGGCTCGCCCGCAGATATTGAAACGTCCGCGGCCACACCTTCAGGCCCGCCCGACGGATGATCCGCCGCATGTGGGTTCCCAGGTTGGCTCCGAAGTCCCGATAGCGGGTGAGGGCGTCCGCACTGGGAACGCGACCAACCAATCGAAAATGTCGGAGCTTCTCGACTACTTCAAGCAACACTGGCCGGAGAGCGCGGCGATCGCGTCCGAGGAAACGATCCAGCCGATCCTGTGTTCGCCGTGACGCGAGACGGCTTGGCCGGGTCAACCTTCCTGCCCTTGAAGAACCTCGCTCGTCGTGCGTCGCGGCGTCGGCCGAACTTCCGAGCAGTATCCCAGGCGGAGAAGGAGTTGAGGAAAACCGCCGCGGCCCACGACCCCGCTCAATTTCGAGCGCAGGTCGTCCACTTCGATCACCTGGTTGAAGAACGACGCCCAAACGCCCTCGCTCCGACAGCGTAGCAGCGTTCTCGCGACCGCTTGCCCGGCCGCCAGCCAGGCTTGGGGAGTATCGGACTCCGTGCCAAGAACCGCAAGGACCGGCGCACTCATGGCCCGTCGCCGATCCCTCTCGCCTTGCGCCTGCCCCGTGTCGAACGTACGCACGAACGACGGGGCGAGCAATGCGGTCAAGCCACGCAATCCCATCGCGTAGCCCGGCATGCCATCGCGAAGTCCGGTCCAGTTCGAACGCATCCATCCGGCGATCTCCCTGCGATACTGTTTGTCCGCCAATTGCCGCTGGGCGCCCGCGCCAACCAACTCCGCGACGGCGTCCCGCTCCTTGACGCTCGGCACGAGATGGCACCACACTCCCTCCTCCGCGACCGCGACACGCAGAGCCGAAAGCAGCGATTCGGGCACCGGACGAGCCTCGAACGGCAAGCGATTTGTCCGCCGCCGAGTGATGGCTTGGAACAGCACGTCGTCTTCCGGAGCGACTGCCATTGGGCCGTTCAGACCGAACCGGGCCAACAAGTCGGGGTTTTCTGGGCTCGGAAAGGTTTCGACGACGTCTCGATACCCGAAATGCCGGGCCGCGACGCGCAGATGAAAGAGGCTCGCCCCGCAACTCATGGTCAATTCTCGATCCTTCGGATCGCCGACGGCAAGCCGTCGGGTTCGATCGGCGTACAGTTCGAGTTTCTCCCGACCGATCTTGAAAAGCCACGGCTGCGTGTTGTGCGTGGACGGAGCCAGCACCGCATAGTTGACGAGAAACCGCAATTGGTCGGCAGACCCACCCGTTCGCGGGAAGCCGGTTTCCGAGATCGCCCATGCATCCAACAATGATTCAGCCATTCGACAACGCACTCCGGCTACGAACTGTTACCAAGCCGCTCGTTTCGGCAGCGGCGGTCGATTCGTCGTCATTCTATCCGCAGAGGCTGCGCCGGCGACGAATGGAGCCGCGTCGCTGGCAGATGGCGATCGACCCGCGCTCGGCAGGGCAGAGAAATTTCTTGTAGCCGCCCGAACCATCGCCGGTGCCGCTGACGCCCGTCGCGACGACCGCGGCGCCCAGCGTCGGGGGGTGTGCCAACGCATCGCCAATTTTAGCTGCATCGGTCCGACGCCCCGAGGGGGACTCGGCTCTCGACTCTGCCTGCTTCGGTCACCTCGCCCTAAGCGACCAGGTGGTTCCGTCGGCCAGCGTCCTCCGGCGCCCCGACGTACGAT
>JBAXFO010000157.1:0-8548 GCA_037139885.1 Planctomycetota bacterium | reverse complement strand
CCCCGGCCTGCAAAAAATCGCGCCGCGAACCCCGATCGCAAAGCCGCTGCGGCCGACCAAAAAACGTCAACATGAGTCTCTCCCCAAAACAAGAGCCGAGGCGCAGAAGGGGATGATCGGACGGCGTCAAACGGATGCGAATCACGGAGAGCGCTCACTCTCCGTGATCAATTTCGTTTCACTTCTTGCCGGTTTCGCCCAGGGCGTTCTTCTTAAGCGTTTCCTTCTGATCGTCGGTGAGGATTTTCACGAGGTCGCCTTTTTCTTCCAGCTTGAGTTTCTTTTCCTGCTCCTTCAGATCCTCGTATTTCGCCTTATACTTCGTCTGGAGTTCGTAGATCTTCTCCTTCTGAGCGGCCGAAAGCCCCAGATCTTTCCAGCCCTGAGGCAAAAAGCCCTTTGCCTTGGTTTCCTTTTCTTTCTTTTCGCCGCCCCCTTCGCTGCTACCGACCAGGAAGGCCATCCCCAAGACGCCGACGCCGAGCAATGCCATCAAACGCATGATTGTCTCCGTAAAAAAACACCCGTATCCTTATCGAAATAACCTATCCGCTCAAAAAAGAAATTTAACAACCTTCTGACGAGATCGCAAAGAAAATCCGGAAAAATCACGCAGGGCCAATTTTAAAGCGCTTGGATTCGAGAGAAGCTCGTCTTGTCAGCGGAATTCGAAGTGATGGGATGTCTCGGCAGAGCGTTCCAGGTCACTTGCTATCGCAAGGACATTCAATAAAACACGAGAAGTCAAAACAAGCGTCGACGCCAACGCCTCGACGCAACTCATTTGACTCGTTCGAGTTTGTCCCCGTAGCTCAATTGGATAGAGCGTCGGCCTCCGAAGCCGAAGGTTACAGGTTCAACTCCTGTCGGGGATAATTCAAGTTTCGCTTCATTTCCATTCGGAATATCGCAATCCTAACCCTTGGCGTGGAATACTGCCCGGGCCGCGCGCGGCCTCAGGATTGCGTTCCCTTGCTCCTCCCCCACTTACGCGGAGATGTCCGCACGCATGATCTTCGAATCGGTTCGTTTGAGAAGGACGATCCAGGCGAGCAAGGACGCTAACGGCAGATAGGTAATCAGGCCTGGCGTGAACGGCATCATGCGGATGCCGGAGTCGTTCGGCGTTGCGAACAGGTTGGCCGCTGCGCTCAGATACGCCTTTTGCGGAAACATCGCGAGAGCGAAGGCGATGACGGCGACCGTCGTTTCCCAACGCGGCCAATTCTGCAGCGACAGGCGTTTGAATACGATCGCCATCGGGATGCTGATCATGAGCAGCGAATGATCCCAGGCCACCGGGTTCACCGGCAAGCTCAAACAGACCAAGATCCCAAAGCTTGAATCGAACTCTCGACAGCGCCACGCGAGCGCGAGTCCGAGCGCCAGGCCAACGAGAGGGATGACTTTCGAGAGCGTTTCGGCGAGCGAACGGTTGTCAAACGGTACGTCCGCGACGAAGTTGTTGAACACGGAATGAAACGGCAAGAACAGCCGGGGGGCGATGGTCCAGAGGGAATAGTTGCCGTCGTGTTGGCGATATTCGCGGGCGATCCCGGGGCCGATGCGGCGATAGTAGTCGATGACGTGATCGAGCCCGATGACGGCGACTGCGACCAGATGAAGGCCGACGACGACCAGACCGGCGGCGACGACGGCCCGCCAGCGCATCTTCGCCATGAGCCAAAGAACGATCGGCCAGCCCGTCAACTTGATCGCGATCGCGAGCCCCAACCACGCCCCGCCGCGCCAATCGTTGTTTTTCCGTAGCGACAGCCAGGCTGGCAGAAGCAGCGTGAGCAGGATGAGGCTCAGGTTGCCGAAAAAGAGCTCCTGAATGAGCGGACCGAGGCTGAGGCTCAAGAGGTAAAGCAAAATCCGCGTCGACCACGGCGCGTCGCCGCCCCACCACCTTATCAAAGTTTCCCACGCAATCGCCAGCAAGACGAGCTCGAAGAGCAGCCAGGCCAGTGCGGCGCTCGGGTAGTCGAGCAACGCGAACGGAGCGCTGAGCACCGCGGTGACCGGAGTGTGCGGCGCCGGGTGGGCCCAGATCTTGCTGCCGTCGGGAGCCGGGTAGAACCAGCGCACGACCATCTCAGGTATCGGCAAATAAGGATTTTCACCAGCCACCACGGCCCTGGCGAAAACGTATTCCTGAATGAAATCTTTGCGATGCAGCTCGTCGATGGGGCTTGCCGCGAACGATTCGACGAGTTGCTTGCCCGCCACCAGTCCCGAAGCGATCGCGATGAACCAAAGAAAGATTCGCATGGTCGGCGACAAGGTCATGGCGTTCTCCCGTCGGCATCGGTTTTCCAGAGCAGCACGATCCAGCCGACCAGCGGCACGAGCGGGAGATACGTGATCAGCCCCGGCCAAAACGGCAATACTTTGACGTTGTGGGCGACGCCCGTGGAAAACATCCAAACGACCGCGTCGAGATAGCCTGGATAAGGAACAATCGTAATCAGGAGAAAGACGGCGGCCGCGATCGTCGGGCCGCGGGGGAAGCCGAGGTCTTTGAGCCGGCGAACGATCACAACGATGGGGATCGCCGTCATCAATAAGTAATGATCCCAAACGACCGGGTTGAGCGGCAGGCTGGCGCAGATCAAGATGCCGAACGCCGAATCGAACTGTCGGCAGCGCAGCGCCAGGCCGATCGCGGCCAACAAAGCGCCAACCGGCAATGCGATCGTCAGGAGCCGATCGAGCGTTCGCGATTCGTAGAGCGGGGCCGTGATGAAGACGCTGGCGACCTTGGCGACTTCCGGCGAGAAGAAGCGGCCGCCGACCGTCCACAAGGAGAAGTTCTCGTCGTGTTGCCGATATTCGACGGTGATTTGCGGGCCGACTTTGAGATAATACTCGGCGACCGCCCGCGGCCCCATGACAACGAGCGCGGCGAGATGCAAGCCGATGACGACGGCGCTCGCGGCGACAATCGCTCGCCAACGTCCCTTGAGCAGCAAGAGGAGTCCCACCGGCCAGGCGGCGAGTTTGAGAGCGACCGACGCCCCGAGCGCCGCGCCACCCCAACCATCGCGGCCGGCGCGCAGGTTCAGCCAGGCAAGCGTGACGAAAACCAGCAAGATCAGGCTGAATTGGCCGTACCACAGTTCGTGGATTACCGGTCCGAAACCCAGGCACATCAAAAACAGCACGGCTTTTTGCAGCCAGGAAACCGGCTCCCCCCACCAATGGGCGAGAAGCACGATCACGAACGCCAGGCAGACGAGCTCGAAAACGAGCCAGATCGTGACGGCGACCGGATACGGAAAGAAACCAATGGGGATGCTGAGCAGAGCCGCGGACGGCGTGTGCGGCGTCGGATGGGCCCAGGGAACTTTGGGCTTGGTCTCGGGGAAGTATTTCTCGATGAGCGTGGGCACCGGCGGATAGGGCTCGCCGCCGTCGACGAGAGCACGGGCCAGGACGTATTCCTGAATGAAATCCTTACGGTAGAGTTCTTTCGTTTCGTAAGAATCGACGACCCGTTTGGCCCCGACAAGGCCGGCGACGATCGCGAAGATCGTCAGGAAGCGGACGAACGTGGGCGAAAAAGTCATGAGCCTGCCGCAGGAGAAGGGGAGAATGGTGTCGATCTTAATCGGAAACGAACCGTGGCGACAAGTTGATTCTCGTGGCGGAGATTTCCCGACACGCCGATCAACTTGTCGCCACGAAAGGCGATCTGATGCGGACGTTACTTCCCTTGTTCCTTCTGCAGGCGCCGCTGCCATTCGGTGCCGGCATAGGAGGCGTCGAGCAGGGCGGCGCGGGATTGGGCGGCCTTGTCGGTGTCGGCGATGCGGTCGAAGATGTGGCTCAGATAATAGAGAGCCTTGGCGTGTTCGTTGCGATCTTGGTTGTAGTTGACGTCGACCCAGAGGAATTCCCAGAGGGCTTCCTTGAACTGGTCGGCCTTGTAATAGTTGGCGCCCAGAGCGTTGTACGCGACGGCTCGCAACGACTTGTCGGGCGAATCCTTGATGGCCGCACGCAAGAGGCCGACGGCTTCATCGGTCTTGTTGGTGGCCAGCAAACATTCCGACTGGGCCACGAGAGCCCGGCCATAGGCCTTGCTCCCCTTGGGGAGGGTCTTCACCAATTCGGCGAGTTTGGCCTCGGCGACGGCGTGCTTGCCGAGGTAGATGTTCGCGAGCGCGCCTTGCAGTTTGGCGTCGTTCTTCACGTCGTCCGAAACGTCGAGCTTCAAAAGCTCGGCAAAAGATTGTTCGGCGCCGGCGTAGTCCTTGCTGTCGTTCTGCAGGGTGGCCAGCAGCGTCAAGGCACGCGTCACGGCCCACGTATTGGGATAGGCTTTGACATAAGAATTCAATGCGGCGATGGCGGCCTTGGGATCGCCGCCGTCTTCTTGAGCCTTCTTGCCGCGCAGGTAGCCGAGCTTGAAATCGAGATGCCCCTTCACACGCGGTTCAGAAATCTGCTGCGTGGCCTTTTGATACTTGTCCACAGCCTCGGCGAAGGATGCGGCTCGCTTCTTCGCGTCGACGGCCGCCAGCCAGTCGCGCTCGGCGGTGAACGCATTGCGGTAGCTGAGCGTGGCGAGCACCGGACTCGTCGTCAGTTCGTAGAAGATGTCTTCAATATCCTCTGCGGGGATCTTCTGCCCGTTTTTCAGCACGACCCCCTTGGCCGACTCCGAGGCGATCGCAGACTTGTTCTTGGTCGTCTTCGCCCCCTTGAAATAAATGTCGTCATCCGAGCGAACGAAGCTGGCGACGAGGAAGAAGCCTACAAGCAGTGTTCCAAATCCACGATTCATGAACGTTATCCTTTTCTGACGCGGTCGCGTGAATGATGAATGATGTTCGAACCCAGGCGGACAATGGCGATGTCGCCGAACTATTTCGCAGCTTTAAGCGCAACATCGTAAGCGGTTTTGAGCGTCCGCTCGCGATTCATATATTCCTGGAACCTCGGGCCGACGATCTGCCAGCCGAGATTGTCCTTCGAGGTCTGCAACCGCACGATGAGCTGCGCGGCCAACTTCAAATAAGCGTCCGATTTGCCGGACTTCTTGACGTCTTCTTTCTGGCTTAGCTTGTAGAAACAAAGCGTGTTGAAATAGTAACCTTCGAAATACAACTCCTGCATACGCTTGTTTTGACCGATGCCGGCACGCTGGAGATCCCCCATGTACTCCTTCCAGAGTTTGGTGGCGACGCCATAGCTTTCCCGGTCCTCGTAAATGTGGATCTGTTCCTTCTTGGCGAGCGTTTGTAAGCGGGCGTTTTCATGGCCCGTGACGCGGCCCAGGATCTTGTTCGAACCTTCCCAATCTTTTGAGAGTCTTAAGAGCCGGCCGTGTTCGATTTGGAAATCCCAATAAATGTAGAGTTCCTTTTCTTGTTCTTCGTTCGCCTTCAGGCCTTTTTGGGAGAGATACTTCGGTTCGGGAATCGTTTTGATAAGGTCGGCGGCCTTCTTGAACTGATCGAGCGAAAGATAGAACCGCGTCAAGTTCTTGATGTCGCGTAGTTCGGGATTCTTCTTGTCGTAGACGAGCGTCTTGGCCAGGGCGTCGCCGAATAACGTGAACTTCCCGACCATTTCCTTGAGTTTGGCCGTGTCGCCTTTTTCTTTCAATCCTTCCGCCTGGGCGGCGAGGTCTTGAATGAGGGAACGGGTGAAGTTGGCGTTGTCCTGGGCTTCGCCGCCGGCCACGGGCTTGATCCGCATGAGCATGCCGTAGACGCCCTTGGCCTGATCGAGTTGGCCGAGTTGCACAAAGGCCCGCAACACCAGGCTTAAACTTTCGCCGACGACGCGAACATCGACGACGTTGATCTCGCCTTTGCCTCCTTTCTTTTGATCGATCTCGAAGATCTGCCGCACGAGAGAACCCAGCATTTCGTCTTCAAGAATGCGAGCGAAATTCCCCTTGCGGTATTCGATATCGGCCGCGCCGAGATGGCTGTATTTCGTCAAAACCTCGATCGTGAACTCGACCGCTTTCTTCTTCTCCTCGGCAAGCTTGCCGCCGTCTTTCTTGAACGCCGCTTCAATGGCGCCGATCGAATTCGCCATCTCCGCATACACGGCGGCGGCCTCTTTCTCTTTACCGTCGCGAAGCAACTCCGACGCCTCCGCGTACAGGAACTTCGGGCGTTCGACGGAGGAAGTGAACCACATCAGCGTCGTGGTCGCGTCCGCGGCGGCGGGCAGGGGACCCATGCGTTCGATGAAGTCGCGAGCGGATTTCGTCCACAGCTTCTTTCCTTCGGGCGTCTCCTCTGCTTCGCGTGCTTGAAGACTGATGAACGCCCCCTGGCCCTGAGCGTAAACGAAAGCCGGGAAGTCTTTCGGCAACTTCGCGAGATGATCAGTCGCGACTTTGAAGTTCTTTTCCGCGAGATAATCCATCGCGAGGTTGTAACGGGTCACGCCGAACACGGTGTCGCCGGACCATTGCTTCTGCACCGATGGCGTCAGGATGAAATCGCCGAGTTCGCGGAGGTAATAGCGGGCCGTTTCGTCGCGTTCGTCGTCGGCGTATTTGCGATAGAGTTCGATCGCGAACCCGGCCGCCTCCGCTCCCTTCTTCGAGGGAGGCGTCGCACGGGCCAATGTTTCAAAGAGAATGGCGGCACGACGGCGATCGTTCAGCCCGTAAAACGCCGAGCCGAGCAAGAACTGGGCTTCGTGCATTTTGCTGACCGGGGCGCCATCTTTTTCGCCGATCGCGATGGCCTTCCGCAGAAGCACTTGGCCCTGCACGAATAACTTCGC
Source organism: Planctomycetota bacterium (assembly GCA_037139885.1). Lineage (GTDB taxonomy): Bacteria > Planctomycetota > Planctomycetia > Gemmatales > Gemmataceae > JAIEPT01. Next base: position 1,789 of record JBAXFO010000157.1, on the reverse strand, counting down.
GGCGACTTCCTTATCCGTCGCCTTGGCGGCCTCTTGAAACTTGAGTTTGGCGACGAGCAGCGCGTTGTCGAATTCGCCGCCGGATCCGGGCGTGCCTTTCTCGGTGATGCCGAGTTCGATTTTCGCTTTGACGATGGCCACGTGCAAGCCTTGACCGCGTTCGCTGAAGTCGCCGTTGTCGCGTTCCAATTCCTGGGCGATCTTGTCGGCCGCGTTGAAGTTGGTGAGGACGAGGGCCTTGTCTTTGGGATTGAGCTTGGCGTATTCTTCGGCCTTGAAGCCCTTGGTCGCCGCCCCGGCATATTGAATGTGAATCAGCGCCAATTCGAAGCGGAGGTGTTCGCCTTGATACGAACGCTTCGCCGTCGGGAAGTTCGCCAGCCAAACACCGATCTGTTCCTGCGTGGCCTTGGTTTTATCGCCGACGAAGTTGGGCTCGTTGCGAATGTACAGGATCTTGTAATACGTGCCCATCTGTTTCGCGGGCAAGGCGTGCGGGCCGGTCGCGTTCAAAACGATGCCGTAATGTTCGTTGACTTTCGAGGGGTCCTGGCCATCTTGATAGCATTTGACGAGATAGGCGTTGGCCAAGAGACCGTTGGCGGTGCTGATGTCTTTGGCGATGGGAGCAAAGATCTGGCGGGCTTCGTCGACGGTCGTCGCGCGTTTGCGGTTATCGCCGGCTCGTTCGGTGTTGATGAACGTGCTGGCTTTTTCGAGCAGATTGTTGGCGCGATCGAACTCAGCCTGGACGACGTCGTTATCGAGTTTGAGAGTCGTCAAGACTTTGATGGCGGCGTCGAATTCGCCGTCGGCGGCATCGTACAACGCGCGGGCTTTGTCGGCGCCCTTGTCGCGCTCTTCTTCGACCTCGCTCACGAGAGCCTTGTTGAGAGCCATGCTCCCTTGAATGGCGAAGAGGCGGGCCATTTCGAGGCGAGCCTGGGCGCCGGCGGGAGAATTGGGATTCGCTTTGATGAACGGCTCGAACGAGGCTCGGGCCTTGTCGAGATTTTCCATGCGTTGGCCGAGCGGTTGCTCCTTCGCCAGAGCGACGGCGGTCCGCGCCAGTTCCAGGTTCAAGATCGGCGCTTGCTCCGGCGTGGCCGTCTTGAGGAGAATCTCTGCAAAATCCTTGGCCAGGGCGCTGTACCCTTTCTTGCGAAGATTTCGCAGAAAATCGAGCTTCGCATCCATCGTTTCGTCGGCGTAGAGATGGACGGCTTGGGCCTGGGCGAATGTAGGGAGGGCAAGAACAGCCCCCGCGAATAGGGAGAGAGCCAGCAAGCGGAGCATGATGAAAACCTCGGAGCGACCGGACGCGAAACGCAAGCGTAAATGTGAGCGGCGAACCTGCAGCGACATTGATTTCAGGATAAAGGGACGGAAGGGCCAGGTCAAGCGGAGGACCGCAGTTCCGCCCCAGTTCCCTGGATGAGACGCTTTTACGGACAAAAGGTTCCCGAATCGCGGCGCGGCGGACGGCGCGATTGGCGGCTTCGCGCCCGAATCTTTACAATACCCGCGATCGCGAGTCGGTTGGACGGTCGCTGGCGGGATTCGTCCCGCTGGAGGAAAGTCCGGGCTCCACAGGACACGGTGATGGATAACGTCCACCGTCCCAAGGCGACCGTCAAAAAGCCGCCGAGGATAGGGAAAGTGCAACAGAAAGATACCGCCTGGCCGGGGTTCGCCTCGGCTCGGTAAGGGTGAAATGGCGGGGAGGCCTCGGCCTCTTAATGTAAGAGCCCACCAGCAGCCTGGCGACAGGCTGGCTCGGCAAACCCCA
>JBAXFO010000156.1:0-8555 GCA_037139885.1 Planctomycetota bacterium | reverse complement strand
TCTGGTATCGCGTCAAACTCACTACGGAGATTCAGAACGGCAAGGGCGTCATCAAAGGCAAGGCCTGGCCGCGAGCGGAGGCGGAGCCGAAAGATTGGACGGTGGAACTGAACGACCGCTTCGCGATCGGCGAAGGCAGCCCCGCCCTGTACGGATACGTGACCGGCATTCTCGACCCCAACCCGGGCAACGAGATCTACTACGACAATGTTCGCGTGACGCCGAACGGCAAGTAAGCGCCCGACAAAACTCTTTTGCCCCGAGTTCCTCGTTTCGAGAGGAGCCGGGGCCGAGACAGCATTCAACCCAGGAGATGTTTTCTATGTCCTCCACTCCCGCTCTTAAACGCTGGCTCGCGGCCAGCATCACCGGCGTCATCTTTGCCGGCATTCTGGCGTTCATCGCCCTGGCGCCGACGGCGAATCAACCGCAAACGCGCGCGGCCCAGGTCGTCAAGTCGTCCCCGGGCGACTGGACGATGTACGGCGGCACGCCCAGCCGCAATCTCGTCAATTCCGTCGGCAAGAACATCCCCGCGGAATGGGATCCGTCCAAGAAGGACAACGTCCTCTGGGTGGCCGATCTCGGTTCGAAGGCGTACGGCGGCCCGATCGTCGCCAATGGCCGGGTCTTCGTCGGCACGAACAACCAACGTCCGCGCAACCCCAAGGATGTTCTCAACGGCGAGCCGATCGATCTCGGCGTTCTCATGTGCTTCGACGAGAAGACCGGCGCCTTCAACTGGCAGAAAACCTTCCCGAAGCTCGCCGGCGGCCGCGTCGTCGATTGGCCCAAGGAAGGCATCTGCTCCTCCCCCACCATCGAGGGGGACACGATGTATTACGTAAGCAATCGCTGCGAAGTCGTCAGCGCCAAGGTGGCCGACGGCGACATCAACTGGAAGCTCGACATGATGAAAGACCTCGGCGTCTTTCCGCATAATCTTTCCGTGTGCTCGCCCCTTTTGATCGGCGACGATCTCTTCATCGTCACGGCCAATGGGGTCGACGAAGGCCACATCAACGTGCCTGCTCCGAAGGCGCCGAGCTTCATTCGCGTCGCCAAGAAAGACGGCAAAGTGCTCTGGAGCGACAATTCGCCGACCATTGCGCTGACCACCGCCCCCAAGAAGGGGGACGAAAAAGAATTCTTCAAAGGCCTCGTCAATCGCGGCAAACTGATTCAGCACGGACAATGGTCGAATCCCGCTTACGGCGTGGTCGACGGTCAGCCGCAGGTGATTTTCCCCGGCGGCGAAGGCATGCTCTATTCGTTCGATCCGCTGACGAACAAGCTCCTTTGGAAGTTCGATTGCAATCCCAAGGACGCGGAATATCAACTGGCCGGCAACGGCACCCGCAACGACTTTATCGCGACGCCGATCATTCATAAAAATCGTGTCTACATCGGCGTCGGCCAGGACCCGGAACACGAAACCGGCGTCGGCCATTTCTGGTGCATCGACATGACTAAGCGCGGCGATGTCTCGCCCGACCTCGTCGTCGACGACACCGTTTGGCCGCCCAAGACGAAGCCGAATCCGGAATCCGCGAAGGTCTGGCATTACGGCGGGCCCACGACCGCCGCCGACCGCAAGAAGCTCGGCCGCAACTATTACTTTGGCCGCACGATGTCGACTGCCGCGGTTCACGATGGACTGTGCTACATCGGCGAACTTTCCGGCATGGTTCACTGCCTCGACGCGAACACGGGGGAGGTCCACTGGACGCACGATACCGGAGCCCTGTCGTGGGGTTCCACCTACGTTGTCGACGGTAAGGTTTACTTCGGAAACGACGACGGCGTCGTGACGGTGTTCCAGCACGGCAAGAAGAAAGAAGTTTTGGCCGAGAACGACATGGGCGTGAAAGTTCGCGCGACTCCGGTCGTCGCGAACAATGTCCTCTACGTGATGACGGAAAACAAGCTTTACGCCATCGCGAATAAACAATAACGCCGCTGTTCGTCCCGTAGGGTGGGTTGAGCCGCCAGGCGAAGCCCACCAAACCTTCGGAAGATTCAACGGCTACAATTCAGGCTCAGCCCACTCCACGGAAGCGGCGAGATTAGGAGTTTTTTCATGAAGCTGATGTTGACGCTGTGTGTGCCTCTGGTCGCTTTCGGGATCTACGTGTCTTCGAAGAGTGGGTGCGGCTCTTGCACGGCGCTGCGGTCTTCTGCGCCGCGCACGCCGTCGTGCTGCGTGGAACCGAGCGTGCACGAATTTATCTTTGCGCTCGCTGACGATAAGGCGGAGGTCGCCGATTGCCCGATGTTCGGCGGCACTCCCCAGCGGAATATGGTCAACACCGTCGCCAAAGGAATCCCCGCCGATTGGAGCGTCGAGGAGGGCAAAGAGAAGAACATCAAGTGGACCGCCGAGTTGGGCGATAAGGCGTACGGCGGTCCCGTCATCACCGGCGGCAAGATCTACGTCGGCACCAATAACCACACGCCTCGCGATCCGAAGGTGACCGGCCACAAGGCGATTCTGATGGCGTTCAACGAGGCGGACGGCAAGTTTCTCTGGCAGATCGTCCACGATATCCCCGCCGATCCGCGTTTCAAAGACGCCGAGACCGAAGGGCTGTGTTCGACGCCCGTCGTCGAGGGAGACGGCATCTTTTACGTCACCCCCGGCGCGGAAGTCATACGGGCCAATCCGCAGGGCAAAATCGTCTGGAAGTACGACATGATGAAAGAACTCGGCGTGTTGCCGTTCCATCTTTCGAACTGCTCGCCGCTCATCGCCGGCGACAATCTCATGGTGATCACCGGCAACGGTTCGGACGGCAACGGCAAGGTCGACGCGCCGAAGGCCCCCAGCTTCATCGCCATCCATAAAGACACCGGCAAGCTCGTTTGGCAAGATGCGTCGCCCGGCGAAAAAATCATCGAGGGCCAATGGGCGAACCCCGCTCTGGCGGTCGTCGGCGGTAAGCAACAAGTGATTTTCCCGGGGGGCGACGGCGTCCTTTACAGCTTCGAGCCCGAAACCGGCAAGCTCGTCTGGAAATTCAACTGCCATTTCGATCCCCCCAAAGAAAACGAGCCGCGCAATTATTTCGTCGCCTCGCCCGTGGTCGTCGGCGACCGCATGTACATCGGCATGGGCGTCGGCCCGGAGTTGGCGAGTTCTCCCAAGTCGAGCTACCTGATGTGCCTCGACCTGACCAAGACCGGCGATGTCAGCCCGAAAAGCTGGAAGGCGAGCGATCCCGCCAACAAGGACAGCTCCCTAGTGTGGTCGTTCGGCGGCGCGATCGAGCCTCGCCCCAAAACCGGCCGACCCGTGCTGTACCGCACGACGATCAGCACCAATGCCGTGCACGACGGCCTGGTCTACGCCAGCGAAGAAGCCGGCTACCTCCACTGCTTCGACGCCAAAACCGGCGAACGCTATTGGTTCGACGATCTCAAATCGGGCGTCTGGGGCTCACCCTATTATGTCGACGGCAAAGTGATGATCGGCGCCGAAGACGGCTCGGTGTTCGTCTACAGGCACGGCAAAAAGAAAGACGTCATCGCCGTCATCGACCACGGCGAAACCATTCACAGCACCCCCATCGTCGCCAACGGCACCTTGTATGTGACGACGAAATCAAAACTGTTTGCGATCGCGGAGAAAAAGTAGAAAGGCAACGATGGTCGCGAAAACGCCGGATCTCTGGACGCTTGCGTTTCGCGGGCCGCAAATCGACCCGAACGATCTCGCTTGCGCTGTCGAAAGTCTTGCCAGTGAGCCCGAGCTGGATTATCGTTCCCGCCTTTTGATTCGCGACAGCATTGATGCCCTACGCGATTTTTGGACGCCATCGCGTCTCGACAACTGGCTTGCCAAGAGTCCGGTGCAAGTTGCGATTCGCACGATTTGCGTCGAGGAGTTCGACAAAGTCGGTTTTCGTTCCATCCGGAAAAGGCTTAGGAACAAAACGCAACCGGAGGCGATTCGTCAATATCTCGAACAACTCGGCCAGAGCCTGCCGAGGAAATTGCACATCGATATCGCCGGCGCCGTTTCGTTGATATTGCCGGGGTACGTCGAACGTGGAACATCGGATATCGATATCGTCGGCGAAGTGCCGGAAGAAATTCGGTCGAAGCACAAATTGCTCGAAGATCTCGAAACTCTTCACGGCCTCCATTTGGGACACGTACAAACGCATTATTTTCCCAAGGGCTGGTCGGAACGGGTACGCTCCTTCGGCCTCTTCTGGCGGCTCGAAGTGGCGCTCGTGGATGTCTACGATGTGTTTCTCAGCAAGCTCTTTAGCGCGCGCATCAAAGATCTGGGCGATCTCACGCTTCTCAGGCCACAACTCGACAAATCCGTACTCACCGAACGCCTGCAAACGACCTGCCGCGATTTTCTTGCGGTCGCGCGCTACAAAGAATTGGCCGAGGGAAACTGGCGAATTCTGTTCGACGAGCCTCTTCCGCCTGTGAGTTGAACATGGCAATTTGGACGAATTGGCCCCTATTGCTAACTCGTTTTTTCGGCTCGCCTCTTCCGAAAGAGCCGTCGATCGCGATCGGCGCCGACGGTTTCAGCGTCGCGAATTCCGATCGCGAACTCGCCTCGGTGAAATGGCGAGACATCGTCCGCGTCCTCGCCTTCAAGCAGGATTGGGGCATGTACGACGAGATCTGTCTTGCCATCGAGCATGGCGATCCGCTCCAAAATCTTGTCATCGGCGAAGCCTGCGATGGTTATCAATCGCTGCTCGAATGCCTAGAATTGCAACTGCCGAACTTCCGCCGCGGCTGGTGGTGCGATGTCGCTTTTCCCGCCTTTGCGACAAACCTCACCGTCCTTTTCGAGCGTGAGCCGTTGTCTTCGCCTTGCTGATTTTGAGTTCCTGGCATCGAAAATTGGCATCGAAAATCGTCCCGGCCCGGCTATCAATGGCAATCGTTCCTCATCGTTTTGCAACCCTTTTGGAAAGTCTTGACTCATGAGCGTTTCACCCGAACAAGCGAAAAAACAACTCGACGCCCACGTTCGCGAGACCGTGGAATGGCATTTCAATCCCGAGACCGGAGCCCCTTTCTGGGTCGAGGCCGTGGCCGGTACGAATCCGGTTTTGAAGCTCGATTTCGATCCGCGGAAAGAGATCAAGACTTTCGACGACCTCAAGCGCTTTCCGTTGTTCGAAGACGACTGGCTCCGCTGCGGCCCCGTGCGGCGCTGGCAGCCCAAAGCGCTCTGGAATAAGCCGACGTATGTTTTCGAAACCGGCGGCACCACCGGTTTCCCCAAGAGCCGGGTCGTCGTCGAAGATCACTGGATCGACTACGAACTCTTCTCGGCCACGCTGCCCGATCAATATTTCCCCAAGGGCTCGAACTGGTTGATGCTTGGCCCGAGCGGTCCCCGCCGATTGCGGCTCGCCATCGAACATCTCGCCCAATTCCGCGGCGGCATTTGCTTCTGCGTCGATCTCGATCCCCGCTGGGTCATCAAGGTCATCAAGAAGGGCTGGATGGAACACCTGAAGGCGTATCAGGAACACGTCATCGATCAGGTGATGACGATCTTGAAGGCCAACCACGAAATCAAGTGCGCGTTCATGACGCCGAAACTCCTCGACGCTCTCGCCGGCCGCCTGGAAAAAGAAGGCACCACCTTCGAGAAGATCGGCCTCACCGGCATCTTCTGCGGCGGCACCGAAATGACGTCGCACTGGATCCGCTTCGCCATCGAAGAATATCTCGGCCCCAACGTCTACATCGCTCCGACCTACGGCAACACCCTGATGGGCCTGGCCGCGTCGGATCAGCCGACCGCCGCCGACGATTACAAGATCAACTACTACGCCCCGCAACCGCGCGCCGTGATCGAACTCGTCGACTTCGAAGACCACAACAAGGTCGTTCCCTACGGCGCCGATGGCCGCGTGCGCTTGACGACGCTCACGAAGGAACTCTTCGTCCCCGGGTTCCTCGAACGGGATGAAGCCGTTCGCGAAAAGCCGAGCGCGAAGTATCCGTGGGACGGCGTCAGCGGCGTGAAGCCGTATCGGGCGTTCGCGTCGTCGACGGTGGTTGGGGTGTACTAATGATCGTTCGCGAGATTCTTCGAAAGTTGCGTCGCGATGGATGGTTTGTGATGCCACAGACAGGAAGCCATCGGCCGCTGAACCACCCAAGCGAAACCTGGTACAGTGACCGTAGCCGGCAAACTGAGCAAGACGTTGCATCCGAAGATTCTCGCGTCAATCCTTCGGCAAGCTGAGTTGGAGCGCGACCAATGAAATATCGGATCCATATTTTGCCGTATCACGGGGACTACAGCGCGATGGTTCCCGATTTGCCCGGTTGCATCGCCGCCGGGAGTTCGATCGAGGAAGTCCGCGACCTCATCGCCGAGGCCATCGGTTTGCATCTGGACATGATGCGGCAGAACGGCGAGCCGATCCCCGAACCGAGCCAGCAAGTCGATCTGAACGTCAACGACCTCGAAGATGGGGAGCTTTGCATGTGGGTGCAAGTGAAAGAGTCGCAGCTCGTTTGATGCCGGCGCCTGGAAGCGATTCTTTCCAATTTCAAGGAGTGTCGAGCCTTTCCACGTGAGAATCATCCCATGCTTTCGCCGTTTCCAGGCATGAATCCCTACCTCGAAGACCCGGACATTTGGCCGGACTTTCACACGACGCTTTTCGTCGAGGTTCGCGCGGAACTCAACAAGCGGCTGCCGGCGGGTTATATGGCTCGCCTGGACCGGTATGTTTGGGTCGAAGAACCCGAGAGTCCGACCGCAGCGCTTTTGGGCAAGCCTGATGCGTTCGTGACGGAAGAGTTCGAGACCGGGTCGGAAGGAATCGAAGCGGCAACGGGCATTACAGCGTGCGTTCGACTGGTTCGCCCGGCCATCAAGCATGAGGGCAATCGGTATTTGAAAATCGTCGACGCCAAGAATCGGCGCGTCGTCACCGTGATCGAGGTCTTGAGCCCATCGAATAAAAGACCCGGCAGCTATCGAGACGCTTACCTTGCGAAGCGGGACGAGTATCTGGGGCTCGATGTCAACTTGGTGGAAATCGATCTCTTGCGCCAGGGCGAACGCCCAACGTGGGGAGATCCGCCGCCCGAGCGAGCCGACTATTCCGCCCTGGTCTTTCGCGCGACCGAATTCCCCGCCGCCGCGTATTGGCCGATTTCGGTCCGCGAGCGACTGCCCGTGATCGCGATTCCGTTGGCCCGCGAGTCCGCTCCGGTGGCGCTGCCGCTACAAGATTGCTTCGACCGGGCGGTATCCGCGGGACGTTATGAAGAAGAGATCGATTACTCTCTCCCACCCGATCCGCCATTTTTTGGAGACATTGCGATTTGGGTCAGGCAACGCATTCATGAGGCGGGCCTGGTTCGTTAATGGGATCGATTGGCGCATTCGGAACGCGAGAAATCATTGAGGTCGCAATCATGCCATCGCCATTTCCGGGAATGGATCCGTATCTCGAAGACTCCTTGGTGCCGCTTCAAAAGGGGACGACGACATCGTGCTCTCGCTCAAGAAGTGTTTCGACCATGCCTTCGAAGCGGGTCGCTGTTTGAGCGAGATCGATTATGCCGTTCAACCGGTTCCGCCGTTGTCGGTGGAAGATTTTGAGTGGAGCCGAACGGTTGTGACGAGCCGCAAAGCCGAGACAAAACAGGAGCCCCGATGAGTCGTTTGCCAGCAGACCACTCGATGCGAATGGAGCGCGTTCGTCTCTCCATCGAGGGATTGTCGGTCGGCGATGCGCTCGGCCAGCAGTTTTTCCCGCCGTCGCGCCGGTTGTTGATTTCGTATCGGCAAATTCCCGAAGGGACGTGGCATTACACCGACGACACCGAAATGGCTTTGGCCATTGCGGAGACGCTCGATCGCCATGGCTTCATCGATCAGGATTTCCTGGCGAGCCGATTCGCCGACCGATATGTCGCGCGTCCGAGCCGGGGTTATGGCGGCGGAGCGATGGATCTGCTCGCAGCAATCTCATCGGGTGAACCGTGGGCGAAAGCCAGTCGCGAATTGTTCGACGGCGAAGGTTCGATGGGCAACGGCGGTGCGATGCGGGCGGCGCCCGTGGGGGCTTACTTCGCTGACGAGCCGACGCGAATCGTCGACGAGGCACGCCGGTCGGCCGAAGTCACGCACGCTCACCCTGAAGGAATTGCCGGCGCGATCGCGATTGCGGTCGCCGCGGGTTGGGCATGGCGCCGACGACACAAAAACGAGCGTCAGGATTTGCTCGAACTGGTTCTCGATTGTCTAACCCCGGGCGATCTTCGCGTCGGCGTCGAAAGAGCCCAGACGTTGCGAGGCGAATCGTCGTTCGAGCGAGTTGTGGGAATTCTTGGCAATGGCAGTCGGGTCATCGCCCGCGACACAGTTCCGTTGTGTCTCTGGTGCATCGATCGCCATCCGGATGATTTTGCCGAAGCGCTTTGGACGGCCTACTCGGCGCTCGGCGACATCGACACAAATGGGGCTATCGTGGGGGGCGTTGTGTCACTGGCGAGCGATCCCAAACAGATCACGACGAAATGGCGGGATTGCCGCGAACCGCTCG
>JBAXFO010000155.1:0-8555 GCA_037139885.1 Planctomycetota bacterium | reverse complement strand
CTCTCAGGTTTCACGGATTTCGTCGAGCAACCTGCTACTCCGCCTGACAGATCAGACATTTGAGGTAGTTCGTCTCGGGGCAGGTCGACGCCACTGGATGGTCGGCCGCGGCGCCGCGCGTTTCGAGAATGCGAATCAAGCGTTTCTGATCCGCGGACAACTGGGCCACCAGGTCGGCCAGATGATCGCGCGTGATCAGTCCCGAACAGCAGCAGAGGACCAAAATGCCGCCCGGTTCGAGCGCGCGCAGGGCCTGGCCGAACAAACGGCGATAGCCGCGCAACGCTTCATCGACGGCGCCGCCGCTGCGGGCGAATTTCGGCGGGTCGAGCACGATCGCCCCGAACGTCTCTTTCTTGCCGACCAGCGCGTCGAGCGTTTCGAAGACATCGGCCTTGGCGAAGGTGATGTTGGTCAGACCGTTGCTCTCGGCGTTTTTGCGGGCGAGCGTGAGGGCGGGTTCGGAACCGTCCACACCCAAGACGGAGGCGGCTCCCGCCCGGGCGGCATGCAGACCGAAGCCGCCGCTGTAACAAAACGCATCGAGCACGCGTCGGCCGCGGGCGAAACGGGCGACGGCTGGGCGATTGTCGCGTTGATCGAGGTAGTAGCCGGTTTTCTGACCTTCGGTGAGATGGACGTGGATCTTGAGACCCGCGTCGTCGATCGCGATCGGCTCCGTCGGGAGTTGGCCGCGCAGGAGACGATCGCTGAGTTCGAGTCCTTCCAGAGAGCCGATGCCGCGTTCGGTGCGGAGATAGACGCCTTCGGGTTCGACGAGGTCCTGGAGGATTTGCACGATGACATCGAGGCGTTGGGCCAGGCCGAGGCTGGTGAACTGAACCGTGAGCCAGCGATCGTATTGATCGACGACCAGCCCGGGCAGACCATCCGCCTCGCTGAAAACCAGCCGGCATGCCTGCCCGGGACCGCGCAGGCCGAGCGTTTCGCGCCGTAGGCGCACCGCGGCCGTGATGCGGCGGCGGAAGAACGCCTCATCCAGGGCGGTTTCCGGCTCCCAGATCAAGAGACGCACGCGGATCTTGCTTTTGCTGTTGAACAGCCCCCGGGCGACGAAAACGCCCGTACTCGAAACGAGATCGACGACCGCTCCGTCGGCGGGATCGCCTTCGACGCGTTCGATCGCTCCTGGGTAAACCCATGGGTGCCGACCGAAGAACGGAGCCGCGCGCCGCGCCTTGAGAATGATGCGTGATGACATGCAGCCATGATAGGAGCGTGGGGCGGTTCGCAACGGCCGGGCCCCAGAATCGTAGATTAAATCGGAGTCCCCGAGGAATTGTTCATGCGTGTCTGCCTGTTCGAAGATCGCGTTGAGACTCTGGAACCGCTCGCGTTGACGCGGCCCGCATTCGATCTTCGCTGCGGCATGCTCACGCTCGGCGAAAAGCTGCGGCGCGCCTTTCGTGCGGACGAGTGGTCGGCATGGGTCCGCCCTGTGCTTCAAGATCTCGCAGCCCAAAACCATCCTGGCATTCCCATCAACGAACCCGACAGCGGAGCCACGCTCTGGCTGAACGCCCGTTGGCTGCCTCCCGCCGGGACCTATCCGCTCCCCGATGGCCCCGCCGCCGGCATGCTCGACGACGAACTCGCCTGGGCCGTCGTCCCGTTCGGAGCCCACGATTTCGAGGGCGTCGAGCGGCTTTGGAAAACCCTGCCGCTCCAGCCGGCCGGGGGCGCCATGCTTCGCTATCCTTGGGATCTCGTCGACCGCAACGCGGCGGAGATCGTGCGCGATGTCGCCGAAGCTCGCGACTTACCGACGCATCGGCCGGCCTCGCTCAACGTGGTCGGCCCGCCGGAGCGGTTGTTTCTCGATCCGTCCGTGCAGCTCGATCCCCTCGTGGTCTTCGATGTCACCAAGGGTCCGGTGGTGGTCGATGCCGAGGCGTTCATCTCGGCGTTCAGCCGGGTCGAGGGGCCGTGCGTGATCGGCGCGGGAACGCGCATCATGGGGGCCAAGATCACCGGCGGCGTCACCCTGGGTCCGCAATGCCGGATCGGCGGCGAAGTCGAATGCAGCATCGTGCAGGGCTACAGCAACAAGTATCACGAAGGCTTTCTGGGGCACAGTTATCTGGGCGAATGGGTCAACGTCGGCGCCGGCACGCACACGAGCGACTTGCGAAATGATTACGGCCCCATCGAGATCGATATCGACGGCCAGCGCATCGCCACGGGCCGCACGAAGGTCGGCTGTTACATCGGCGATCACTCGAAATTCGGCCTGGGCGTGCTGGTGAACTCGGGGACCAACGTCGGCCCGTTCTGCAATATTCTGCCGTCAAGCCGATTCGTAACCAAGCACATGCCCGCGTTCACGAACTGGTCGAACGGTCTGCTGCGCCCCGGTTCGCCGATCGCTCATCTCTTCGCGACGGCGACGATGGTGATGCCGAGGCGGGGCCAGGCGCTCACGCCCGCTCACATCGCCCTTTACGAATATCTCTGGGAAGCCACCGACGCCCACCGCAGCCGAGTCCTCGCCGAAGCCGAAGCCCGCGCGCGCCGGGGACCGCGTTGAGTTTTCAAGACATGGGATGAGGGATTCCGAATCTCAGCGATCAAACGTCGCACTCGAAGCTTTCTTCTCTTTCAGATCCCTTGTGTCATTCGCTGCCGAAAAGCAGATCCATGTCGGCGGCGGAGATATCGCCCCCTTGTTTGCGCATCACGCGGGGAGCGTCCTGGCTATCGGGAGTCGAGGTGCAGAATTGTTTCATGTTGGCGGCGTCGCCCTTTTTGCGGACGCCGTCGCGGGATTGCGGATAGTAATTGATCTCGCACCAGTCGAAATTGACAGTGAGCTTTTCTTCGGTGCCGTTATCGAGGTTGCAGTCCCATTTCTCGATGATCACATCGCTGAAGATGGCGTGGAAGAACGTGAACAGTTTGCCGCCGCCGGTCTTGCGGAAGTAGATGTGGCAGCCTTCGAAGACGGCGCAGTGGGCGTGGGCGAGGAAGATGGTGGGCGTGGCGATGTCGACATCCTTGCGAACTTCGAAGGCGCCGACGGAGCAACGCGAATCGTGGCGATTGCTCGTTTCGTTCCTGTGCGCGCTCGACCATTTGAAGTACCAGATTTGAAACGCTCCTTTGGCGGAGAAGCGTTTGTCGGGCGTTTCGCCCTTGATCTCGCCAAGCGATTTGCGTTTCTCGCGCACGCCGTACTTGCCGGGGCCGACGAAGTACATGTAACCGTCCATATTCACGTCGGCCATGAAAGCACCTTGAAGCCTGCGGTTAAAATCGGGTCAGCGAGGAGAAATGAAGACAAGCTCTGGGATGAAGGGGAACAGGAAAGCTCACGAAATGGACATTTCCTTTGCGAGACCACTTGCTCCCCCTCACGCGCCGCCCCTCTCCCCCGGAGGACCGAGGGCGAGGGGAGTCGCGCGGCGCTCGTTTAGTGCTGGGTGACCGTTTCGGTCGGGGCGTTGTTGACCTGGTTCCAGATCGAAATCTTGGGCTTGTTGATGGTGACGCCGTCTTTGCCCTGGGGATAGTACATGATCTTGAGGGCGCCGTAAGCGAAGTCGATGCCTTCGCCGGGGGAGTCGTCGCCTTCGCCGCCGGACCAGGCCACTTTCGTGACGAAGCACATGGAGAAGGTGTAGCGGAGGTAAGGCTTGTTGTCCTTGCGGAGCAAGATCGTGGCCCGGCCATAGTGGCCGCCCGTGGCGCACGCGGTGAAGAAGTCGGGCGAGCAGCTATCGGTCACCTTGGCGATGGTGAACGGCTTAAGCACGCAACGACCCGAGCTGGCGCCGCCGGACGCCGAGCCGATGGTGGTGGCGTTTTCGATTTCGAAGCTGAAGTTCTTGATCTTGATGGGCTGAGCGCCGCTTTCCTTGTCGCGAATGTCTTTGTCCTGGGCTTCGCCCTTGATTTCCTTGGCGCCGCCGGTCGGTTCTTCAAACCACAGATACATGTCGAGCATGACGAAACTCCTGGATGAACCCTGTTGACGAAATACGGATCGAGGACATTTCCTGGCGAGTTTGACATAAACCCGCGACAGCAAGAAACCAACCTCGGGCAATCTTGGAGGCATCCTCCGAGTCGGACGCTCCAGCGGTCTCCCGCGGACGCGTCCGACTCGGCTGCCTGACGTCGTTCGTTGAAAGGAAAGGCACGCCGCCGGGCCAATCTTTCAGGCGAACTAGCTTTTTTTCGGAATCTCGGCCACCAGCCGCATCGAGGTGGAGAGGGTTTCCATTTGGTAGTGGGGCTTCAAATACGCCACGGCCTCGTACCAGCCCGGCTTGCCCGACACTTCGCGAACTTCGATGGTCGCTTCGGAAAGGGGCCGCTGGGCCTTGAGGGCGTCGGTCGCGCCGGAGGGATCGACGCAGTAGTTGATGATCCACTCGTTGAGCCATTTGGCGCATTCGGACGAGGTCATGAACGACCCGATCTTGTCGCGCGCCATGACTTTCAGGTAATGGGCGAAACGGGAGTTGCACATGATCAGGTTGAACTTCGCCGAAAGCTCCGCGTTGGCGTTGGCGGCCGGGTCGAAATAGGTCTTCGGCTTCTGCGCCGATTGCGCGCCCATGAACACGCAATAATCGGTCCCCTTGCTGTGCAAGAGGGGCAGGAAGCCGAGGTTCGACAGCTCGAATTCCCGGCGATCGCTAATCGCGATTTCGCTGGGGCATTTCATCGCGACATCGCCGTCGTCGGTCGGGAAGGTATGCACGGGCAGACCTTCCACCTTGCCGCCGCCTTCAACGCCGCGGGTGCGGGCCATCCAACCGTACTTCGAAAACGCGTCGGTGATCCGCGAGGCGTAAGCCCAGGCGGCGTTCATCCACAGATACTTCTCGTGGTTCGAGCCATCGACGTTTTCTTCGAAGTTGAACTCATGCACCTTCTTGAACTTCTGCCCATAAGGCAGCCGGCCGAGAACCCGCGGCATCGCCAACGCGACATAACGCGAGTCTTCCGATTCGCGGAACGACTTCCACTGGGCGTATTCGACGCTCTCGAAAATCTTCGCCAGATCGCGCGGCTTGGAAAGATCGGTCCAGCTTTCGAAGTTGAACATCGAAGGGGACGTGCCGCCGACGAACGGCGCATGCGCCGCCGCGGCCACGTTCGACACCATTTGCAACAGGCTCACGTCTTCGGCATTGCGGCCGAATTCGTAATCGCCCACGAGCATGCCATAAGGCTGACCGCCGAGCTGGCCGTATTCCTCTTCGTAAATCTTCTTGAAGAGCTGGCTTTGATCGAACTCGGCCGCCTTCTCGAGATCTTTGAAGAGATCTTTCTTGCTGACGTTCAAGACGCGGATCTTGAGATTTTCGCCGGTTTCGGATTGATGCACGAGGTAGTGCAAGCCGCGCCAGCTCGATTCGAGCTTTTGCAGTTCCGGATTGTGCAGCACTTCGTTGAGCTGCTCGGTGAGAACCTTGTCGATCTCCCCGATCCAGTGGTTGATGTTGTCTTCAACATCTTTGGAAACCACTTTGCCCGGTTCGACGACTTGGTTGAGGAATTCTTTGAAGTAATCCCGCGTGCGCTGGGCTTCCTTCTTATTTTGCGGCCGAGTCGCGGCGACAACCTGATCGAGCAGC
This sequence comes from Planctomycetota bacterium, assembly GCA_037139885.1. Classification (GTDB taxonomy): domain Bacteria; phylum Planctomycetota; class Planctomycetia; order Gemmatales; family Gemmataceae; genus JAIEPT01. The sequence goes on along the minus strand of JBAXFO010000155.1, from coordinate 2,949 downwards.
GATTGCGCGTCGTCGCCCGTTTCGGTCACCGCAGCAGCAGCGGCGGCGGCTTTCTGTTCTTTCGCACTCATAATTACTTGCCCTCTCCTTCGTCTTGCAAAATCGTCTTCATGGCCTTGGCTTTTTCGGTGTTGCTGATGACGTCATTGAGCAACTTTTCGAGCTTGTCGTTGCCTTCCATCTTGGAGAGGAGCTGGCTGAGCTTCTTGCGCATCTCCAAAAGTTCGTTGAGCGGGCCGACCTGCTCGGCAATCTTGGCCGGGTCGAAGTCGTCCATCGATTTGAAATTGAGCTCGACCGCCAATTTCGAATCGTCATTGGCGATCTTGTTGGCGACCTTGATCGCGACGCGCGGCGCCGCCCGGGCGAGCACATCGTTGAAGTTATCGCGGTCGATGTTGACCGCCTTGCGATCCTTCAGCGGCTTGAGCGCTTCTTTCGGCTGACCGGAAAGGTCCGCCAAAACGCCCACCACGAAGGGGAGCTCCGTTTTGCGCAGAGCGCCGTTGGTTTCGACATCGTACGTGATCTGCACGCGCGGACGGCGCACGCGATCGAGTTTCTTCTGTGTACTTTCCGCCATGATGCTTCCTCAACAAGCCCCGGGATGAGGTACTCCGATTCCCAGAGATCATGTGTTGACACGAAACTCGGTCCCTCGAGACGCGGAGTACCTCGTCTCAAGGTTTGACTCAAATCCGTATATTCGCCGTTATTCCTCTCCGCCATTGTCCCCCGACGAGGCCGATTCTTCAACCCCCAAGTCCAAATCGCGGCTCAAATCGTCGAGCGCCTGCGAATTGCGAATCAGCGCTTTGAGCAATTGCGGCAAAGTCAGCTTCGACAGCTTGACCGCACGTTGCACCAAATAACTAATGGGGCTATGCGGATCGATCTCGAGCAAGCGGTTCGAGACCTGTTCGAGTTGAGCATAGATCTCCGAGCGCGAATTGGCGCGCTTAACGCGTCCGCCGCCGCCGCCGCTGTGGCCGTTGTCGCTGGAGGAATCGGCAGAATCGTTAGCGCCGGCATCCTCGCTGGGACTGTCGTCGTCCGAGACGGGGATGTCGTCGTCGATCGGATCGTCGGAAGGAGCCGGGCCCTTTTTCTGCAAGATCTGCTCGGCGAGTTGCAGGCAATCCCGGAGCGCGGAGCGGACTTCCGACAACCCGGGAGCGACATCGCTCATCTTCTCGGTCGTCACTTCGACGATCTTGTCGATCTCCGCCATGGCTTCCTTGATGTCGTCGACGACATCCTGAGCTTCCTCGCGCGTCAGCGACGAGGTGCCGCTTTCGATCGTATCGCGGCTCAGGTTCCCCCGGCCATCCATGACATCGCGCCAATCGCGCCAGCTGAACTTGCGTTCGTCGCCGGGGATGAAGCCGACGGCGCGCACGGAATGCGGGAAGCGGGCGCCGCGATCGGCGTCGTCGAGCCAGTTGAAAGCGGCCGCGCGGACTTCGAGGTCGCCGTCTTCGATGCTCGGATGAACACGGTCCCAGCATTCTTCAATCATGCGGCGCATGAGCGTGAGGCCATCGCGCAGGCCGCCGAACGAATGCTCCTTTGCGAGCGCTTCGGTGAGCCGGGCGGCGACGAGCATGTCTTTCGACGTCTCTTTCAAAGTCTCCTGAGCGATTTCGATGATGGAGGCCCAATCGGCGATCTTGGGCTGATCCGGGCGCATGGGATCGTCGGCGGCGAAGGCGTCGGGCAGAATCTCCTTACGATGTTCGTCGAGCTGACGCCGAACGTTGAAGGGGACCGCGTTGCCCGCCGGCTCGTCGCCGGGGATCGGTTCGAGAAGGCTGTCGATTTCGATTTGCGAGGCGGATGCCATGCGGTGGTCTCGTCTTGTAAATTCGTTCGCGGCTCTCCGCAGGAGAGCGTTGGCGCAACGCTTTGTCGGTCGTGCGTTCTGGCAGCGCTCTCCTGCGGAGAGCCGCGAACAACATTAAAACCCGAGCGGTTTCCCTTCCGGCCAATAATCTCCGAGCGGCCCGGTCGCGGACGGATCGACGCCCGCAGCCACCGGAATGTCTTTCAACGCTTCAAGATCGCCGCGAATCGCCGCCACGCCGGCCTCGGTGCCGAGCGAGCGGCCGCGCTGAATCAGAACCCGGCACGCTCCGAACGTGGATGCGACCAATTGCATGAGCTTCTGGGCCGCGGCGTCGCCATCGACCTCGCGGGCGAAACCGACCGCTTGCACGGCATGGGCGACGGCGTAGCTGGCGTACTCGGTGATCTCGGCCGTCAGTTCGGCCATTTGATACGCCGCTTCGGTCAATTCCCGGAGCCGCTCGCCATCGTCGGCGCCGCCGCGGGCGTAGTTCGTCGCCCGGGCCAGGGCGGCGTCGTAGATCGACTGACAGGCTTCGCGATCTTCGAAATCGTCGGGCAGGCGGAAGAACGGAGCCAGGCGATTGGCGCAGCGCACCGCGATGGCCACGCTGCCGCGCGGCGGAAGCTGCGCCAATTCCGACATCGACACATCCGGTTCCGGCGAGGCGGGTTGGGGCCGTTTCATAGCGAATCTCTGAGGTTTTTCATCAAGTCATGCACTCAGCGAGTGGGGTCGCCCTTCGTCATTTCCCCTCTTCCATCTCTTTCAGAAGCGCCGCCAATTCGGGGTCCATCTCCTCGCTCGCGGGTTCGTCGGCGGCGGGAGCGTTCATTTCGGCCATCATCGCGGCCAACTCGGGATCCATCTCTTCGGCCGCCGGTTCTTCCGCGGGCGTGTCGCCCATCAGGGCGGCGAGATCGGGGTCCATGTCGGACGAAGGTTCATCGGACGTGGGCATGTCCATGGAAAAGTCGTCCGTCGGCATGTCGCTCGAATCGGCAGGCGACGCGTTGCGAGCGGCCTCCGCGGCTTCGGCGGCCTCGCGCTGGGCCTTGAGATCGGCTTCGAGCCCATCGGCCGACGCCATCAGGGCGTCGAGA
>JBAXFO010000154.1:0-8582 GCA_037139885.1 Planctomycetota bacterium | reverse complement strand
ATATCCGCCCACGCTCACCGACATCGGCCAGCGAACCGAGATGCTGTCCCTGGGAGAAACGCCGGAAGAGAATCTCAAAGTTTGGCAGAAACTACCGGGCTTTTATGGTTTTTATCCCGTGACGAAACTGCGCCCCGGAGCCCAGGCGTTGATCGTCAATCCGCGTGCGAAGATGGACGACAAGCCGATGCCGATTCTGGCGACCCAATATTACGGCAAAGGGCAAGTCGTCTTCGCCGCCACCGATGAGACCTGGCGCTGGCGGGCGAACGCCGAGAACAAGCTCTTCACCCGTTTTTGGGGACAGGTGCTTTATCAGCTCGGCCTGCCGTCGCTGCTGGGGACGAGTTCGAGCCGGGTGCAGATGGCGCTGGAGCGTTCCGAAGCGGTGCTCGATCAGCCGGGTTCGATCTTCGTGCGTCTGCTCGACAAGGATTTCAATCCGCGTCGCGACGCCCAGGCCGAGGCCGTCATCGAATATCTCGACGCCAAAGGGGGCCAGGACAAGATCGAGAAGCTGCCCCTGCAACTCATCGCGGGCCGGGATGGCGACTACCAGGGATTCCTGACGCACAAGCGCCCCGGCCGCTATGAGGTGCGCATCAGCAACCCCGAGCCGGCGACGTTTGGCTTCCGCGTCGAACTGCCGCCGCGCCATGAACTGGAAGAGACGGGACTCGCCGAGAAAGATCTACGGGAACTGGCGGAGCGGACCGGCGGACGGTTCTATCGCGAAGAAGACCTCGAAAAGCTGCCCAGCGAAGTCCGCTCGCAATCGGCGACGTTCACGCGTCGACAAGAAGTGCTGTTGTGGAATCCGTTGATGTTTTTCGTTTTCCTCGGCCTCATCACGGCCGAGTGGCTGGCGCGGAAGTTTGCGAACTTGATGTAGGCCTCCGTTATAATGCAGATGCCCCGCGGGGCTCATCCCAAGCTCGATGGTTTCTTTATGGTCCCTCGCAAGATTCTCGCCAAACTCGGACAGCTTCGACGCCGCGAGCGGGCGCTGCGCCTCATTTGGGGCGTCTCCTGTTTCGTCACGCTGGTGGCCGCGGTCGTCCTGTTCGGCTGCGTCGTCGATTGGGTCTGGGATCGCACGGAAGATACGCCGTTTCAGGTGCACGCGCTGCTTTTGAGTTTGACCTGCATCGCGGCCGCGATCGGTTTTCTCGTCTGGGTGGCAGCGCCGCCGCTGGAGTCGCTGCCGGACGACGATCTGGCCCTCCTGGTCGAAGAGAAGCATCCGAACTTTCGCAGCCGGCTCATCTCCGCCGTGCAGCTCAATCGGCCGAACGCCAATCGCGACGGCATGTCGGCCGAGTTGATCGACATCATGACCGGCGAAGCCGAGCAGCAGGCCGCGGCGACATCGTTCACCGCCGTCGCCGATCATGGCCGGTTGGGTCGAGCGCTTTTGGGGCTCGCGTCCGTCGCCGCCATCGCCGGGGCGTTATATCTCTGGCAGCCGCAACTCGCCGAGACGCTCCTGGCCCGCCATCTTTTATCCGACATCGACATCCCCCACCGCACGCACCTCGAACCGATCGACATGGCCAGCGTCTATCCCGCTGGCGAAAAACTGCCGCTGCGGTTCGCCGTCACGGGTGACGGCTTCGACGAATCGACGGTCGGTGTCGTCGACGTCGCAGCCAAGGGCCAACCGCGCGATCGCTATCCCCTCAAATTCTCGCACCACGACGAAGCCTCCGGCGCGTCGATCTTTACCGCCAATGTCTCCGGCCCCACGGTGGATTTCGATTTCCTCGGCCGCATCGGCGATGGCCGCATGCGGAAAGCGAACCGCGTCCGCGTCGTGCCCCGGCCCGCGGTGATGGAGCAATACGCCTCGACGGTGTTGCCCGCCTATTGCGGCGTGCGGCCCAGCGATGGCGCTCGTTATGAAGTGCCTCAAGGCCGCGGCGATGTCATCGGCATCCCCGGTTCGGCGGCCAAGATTGTCGTCACCACCCAGAAGCCGATCGCCAGCGCTACGATCGAAACGCTCGCGCCGGAGAAGATCGATCCCAACAAGCCGCTCGACGAAAGCGGTCCCGAGATCGTGAAACGAACCATTCCGTTCACCCTCAAGGGGGACAAGACCGAGGCGATCGCTCAGTTCGATTTACAGCCGAACGAATCGGCCTATCGCATTCTTTTAACCGACGAGCATGGCCTCAAAAACCTATCGCCGCCGCGGCGCAATCTGCGTCTGATCGCCGAAGAAGCGCCGACGGTTGTTCTTCTTAAGGACTATTTCACGCCCGGGCAGATCAGCTCGAAGGAGTCGCTGGAAGATTTCGCGATCGAGGGCATGCCGGTGCCGGTGGGCGAGGATCTTCGCGTCCCGTATCTGGCGGAAGGCCCCTATGGTCTGGGGCAGGCGTGGTTCCTGTATCGCATTTTGAAGAAGACGGAATCGGGCAACGATGTCGTCGAAGAGGAGCCCTGGAAACGGCTCGCGTTGCCGGAAGTCTTCGGCAACGATCAGACGGGCCCGTTCGATCAGCGCCGGGGCGTGTTTCAAAAGACGCCGCCGGACAAGGGCGTGAGCTTCGTCGCCTTGCCCTCGCCCGATCCGGAGACCATTCTGGGACGCACGCTCGGCGGCGGCCGTTTCCATTTCAAAACGACCGGCATCCCCGACGGTAAGGGAGGCGTGATCACATTGAACGATGGCGACAAACTCGAATATTGCATCGAAATCCACGCCGACCAGGGCAAACACCCGGAACGCCCCATCGCCCGCAGCGAATCTCGCGTGCAAACGTTCGGCAGCTACGAAAGCCTGGGCCGCTGGATCCGCGATCTCGCCCAGGAAGAACGCCGCCTCCGCGAACTCGACGGCAAACAGCGATCGGTCTTCGCGAATCCGTAGCATCGGCGTTTTTGCGGCCATGTGCCGCTCTAAATAGTTATCCCGATTCCGTCGTGTGTTACCCAAGCCGGCCTCTTGGGGGTCGAACGATCTGGAGCCGACACAAATCGACGGCCCCCAAGAGGCCGGCTTGGGTCACGCACGTCCCGCCGAACGATTTCGATGCGGAGCGGATTAGGGCATCCAAACCCCATATCATATCCTCGAATTTCCCTCACTCTTGGAGCGACTCCACCATGAACTCTCCTCTCGATCGCAAGCTGCGCATGGGCCTCATCGGCGGCGGCCAGGGCGCGTTTATCGGCCGCGTCCATTCCATCGCCGCCACGCTCGACAATCGCGCCGAGCTCGTGGCCGGCGCCCTGTCGAGCGACCCCGCCAAGGCGAAGGCCTCCGCCCCCGATTACGACATCAAGGCCGATCGCGCTTACGGGTCCGCGAAAGAGATGATCGAAAAGGAACTCGAACTCCCCGTCGGCCAGCGCGTCGATTTCGTATCCGTGGCCACGCCGAACCACACGCACTTCGACATCGCCAAGGCCTTCGTTCAGGCGGGCTTCAACGTCATGTGCGACAAGCCCCTCACCTTCGACCTCGCCCAGGCGGAAGAGCTCGCCGGCATCGTCAAGAAAAGCGGCGTCGTTTTCGGCGTCACGCATAACTACACCGGTTATCCGCTCGTTCGCCAAGCCCGTGAGATGATCCAGGCGGGCGAACTCGGCGAGATCAACGCCGTCCGCGCCTTCTACATCCAAGGCTGGCTCCGCACCTCGCTCGAGAAGGACAATCAGAAGCAGGCCGCCTGGCGAACCGATCCCAAGAAGTCGGGCGCCGCCGGCTGTTTCGGCGATATCGCCACCCATGCTTACAATCTCGCCCGCTTCACCACGGGCCTGCTCCCCGATCAAATCTCGTGCGTTTTGAAATCGTTCGTCGATGGACGCACGCTCGACGATTATGGCGCCGCCCTCATCCGCTTCGAATCCGGCGCCTTGGGCACGATCACCGCCTCGCAAATTTCGCATGGCCGGGAGAACGACATCTGGATCGAAATCGACGGCACCAAAGGTTCGCTCGAATGGCATCAAGAGGAGCCCAACAAGATGCTCTTCCGCCAGAACGGCAAACCGCATCAAATCTACACCCGCGGCGGCGGCCCCTACCTCGGCGCGCTCGCCGGAGGCGCGACCCGCATCCCCGCCGGCCACCCCGAAGCCTTCCTCGAAGCCTTCGCCAACGTCTACGCCGCCGCTTTCGACGACATGGTCAAGCGCGCCGCCAGCGAAGCGTTTGACTCGGCGAAATCTCTTTACCCCAACATCGCCGACGGCGTCGACGGCATGAACTTCATCACCCAATCCGTCGCCAGCTCGAAAGAAAACGGCCACTGGGTGAGCCTCAAGAACCCGCTCTGCCGCAAATAAGGATGATTTTGTAGGGTGGGTTGAGCCAGCAGGCGAAGCCCACCAAAAGGTTTGACGCTGTCCACGTTTTCGGGAATGCAAATGGAGTCGTAAACGAGCTTCGCCTGTCGCCTCACGACAAAACGCCTTGGAGCCTGCGATGTTCCTGCCGCAATTTCCCGAAACCGCATGGCAACGATACAATCGCGGTTGGGGGTTGATTGCGAATGCGTTTCTCGTCTTTTTCACGTGCTACGCCTTGACTTGGCCATTCTCGGCAGTCTTCCAATTCTGCAACGGGTGGCCGACCATACAATTGGTCGTGGTGATCCTCGCAATCGTAACCTTAATTGTCGCGGCGCCGTTCGTCGTATCGTCTCGAGAAGATCCGCGACGAGCGACGCTCGATGAATCCCTCACGCTTCGCGACGGCATCGACGCCATCGGCGCCCGGCTCGGCATCGATTGGGATCGAGAGTCGACCGCGACTTTGACCCGGCTTCTCCAGGAACGCCAGTTCGACGATGTTCGGCGGATTCTCAAGAATGAAGCGGATCGTTCCTGGGATGATGTCGATCGACTTATTGAGCATTGGCCGACATACCTTTCCAAGCGCAAGATTGACACGGTCCTTCGGCGTTTGCAAAGATCAACCGATGAGACCGTAGGGTGGGTTGAGCCAGCAGGCGAAGCCCACCAAAAGGTTTGAGGATGTCCACGTTTCGGGATGCCGAAGGATTGGGCTTTTGAACCTCTTGGTGGGCTTCGCTTCGCTCAACCCACCCTACACGATTTGACCCAGAAGGATTCGCTATGCTCGGCGTCATCTTCTATGCTCTCTTGCTCGTCGTCGGCGTCGCCATTCTCGCGTTTGTCGTTGCGCCGGTGCTGGCGTCGCTCTTTTCGCTCTTCGTCGCGATCTTTCCGATCCCCAAGGTGCCCCTCATCTACAACCTGCGAAACTTGCAAGTTCGCTGGCTGACGGCTCTGGTCACGTCGATCGCCATCGTGCTCGTCGTCGCGCTCATGACGTTCATGCTCGCGTTTGTTAAGGGCATGGACAAACTCACCGAGGGGAGCGGCAAACCGGGAAATATCCTGATCCTCGCCGACGGCGCCACCGACGAAGCCTTCAGCCGGCTCGAACCGTATGGCGTGCAACAGTTGCCGCAAGACGTGCAAAACGTCATCGCCCGCACCGCCAACGGCGACTACCTGTTCACGAAAGAGGTCTACGTCATCGTCACGCATCTTGCGACCAACCCGATCACGGGCGACCGCAAACGCCGCTTCTGCCAGATGCGCGGCATCGACGATCCCGTGCTCGCCGGCGCCATTCACGACATCGAACTCATGGACATCGGCGGACATAAGAGCCGCTGGTTCGCCCCCACGGGAGAGAAGGAAGTCGTTCTCGGCAACGGCGTCGCCAAGGCGTTCGCGAAGGATCTGGGGAAGGAAATTCTCGTGCCCGGAGACGAGGTCGAGATCGGCAACTGGACGTGGAAAGTGGTCGGCGTCATGAGTCCCGCGTCTTCGACGTTCGGCAGCGAGATCTGGGTTCACGATCGCATCGTGCAGGACAATTTTGGCCGGGCGAATTCGTATAGCTCGTTCGTCTTGCAAGTCAAAGACCCGGCCCGCACCCGCGCCGCCGCCGAGGCTCTCAAGAAGATCGGCACCATCGCCTTCACCGTCACGCCCGAACGCGATTACTATGCGAAGATGTCGCAAACCACCGATCAATTCCGCTATGCCTGCTACTTCGTGGCCATCGTCATGGCGATCGGCGGCGTTTTGGGGGTGATGATCACGATGTTCGCGGCCGTCAGTCAGCGGGCCAAAGACATCGGCGTCTTGCGGCTTTTGGGTTTCGCACGCTGGCAGATTCTGTCGTCGTTCATGCTCGAAACGCTCGCGATCGGCGTCATCGGCGGCGTTCTCGGCGTCGCGCTCGGGTCGCTGTGCAATGGCGTCACCGTGAGCAGCATCGTTTCGAGCGGCCCCGGCGGCGGCGGCAAAAGCGTCGTGTTGCAAATGACCGTGGACTTCGCGCTGATGATGGCAGGGATGCTGTTTGCGCTCGTCATGTCCGCGATCGGGGGCTTCATTCCCGCCATCTTCGCGATGCGTCTGCGCCCGCTGGAATCGCTCCGTTAGCGGTTCTGCGTCAGCAGAACGCTGCCCGCAGCCCGCTCTCAATTCAAGCCAATCCCGTTATCGTTGGAAAATCGGCAAGTAATGCGCCGGAGCCGAGAGCGCGATGACCGCGATCGCCGTTTGATACACCGGCCCGACTTCGCGATATTGAGTTTGCGTCCAGCTGCCGTCATCGTTCTGCTGAGTCAGGAAGAAACGGTTGAGCTTCTGATACCATTCTTCCCAATCCTGCCCGCCGACCTGATACATGGCATGGGCCGCGTAGTATTGGCCATAATAGAAGTGGGTCGGGCTGTTGAAGCCCTTCTTGAGATATTCGACCGCCTGGGGAAGTTCCTTGGCCGTGTATTCGCCGGAGAGAAAGAGAACGCAGCAACCGGCGGCGGTCCGTGCGAAACCGGGGGCGCCGCTGCTGGGCTGATAGGTGAACCCGCCGCTGCTCGCCCGATAGCACGACTTGATGTACGCGAGGGCCTTTTTCATGGTCGTATCGGGGACGTGCAAGCCGTTGTTTTTGGCGGAGCGGAGGGCCATCACTTGCATGATGGTGACGGAGATGTCGGCTCCGGTCGGCGTCGGTTCGTAGCGCCAGCCGCCTTGATAGTTTTGCGAGCCGATGATCAGGTTGACGGCTTTCTTGAGAACGGGCTTCATTTCATCGTCGCCGGTTTGGCCCCAAAGCTCGGACAGAGCGAGGGTGGCCATGCCGTGGCAGTACATATTGCCGCCGCGGCTGCCGACGAGATAACCGTCTTCCGGCCGCGCCGACGCCATGAGAAACTTCGCCGCCTTCGAGACTTCGGGGCCATAAAGGCCCTGGTTCGGCAGATGCCCCTGCGACATGAACGCGAGCATAGCGAAGCCGGTGATGGCGGTGTTGTGCGTGTAACCGCCGTCGCTAAAGCTGCCGTCGGAGTTTTGTTGCCGGGCCAGCCATTCCAACGCCCGAGCCGTCGCCTTCTTGGTCGGCTCGTCCATGACCACATCCGCGCGCACGAACATGGGGGCGGCGAAGGAAAGAAGCAAGGTGCAGACCAAAGCACGTTTCATCCGAGCGACCTTTCGAGAGGCGACTTTAAGATTCATGCCGGAGGAAGAGGATTGCGCCGACAAGCGTTATCACAATCATACGGTCAGCGAGTGGGCCGCTGACGAATCTCGACGCAGAATTTCGCGGATTTGCGGAGCGTCGCGGCATCGGGCGTCAACGGGATCGCATTGCCCCCGTTGACACTCGATCGTCACATCTACTTCCCTTGCGGCGCGGTCGATCCGGCGGCTCGGCCGCGGGCGACGTTGACGTAGTACTGCTGGATGAACGAAGCGTATTCCGGCGGCAGGGAGCCGCTGAGGGCTTGACGCATCAGTTCGCGTTGACGGGCGGGCAAGTGCAGGAAGCTGCCGTCGCCGTTCACGTTGCTGAGCTGCGATTTGGCGTTCGACACTTTGCCGTCGGCGATGCGGTCGCCTTCGCCTTCGGGCTCGTTCTTTTCGAGGCCTTTGCCTTGCTTGCCTTTGGCCTGGGAGGGTTGACCGGGCTTGCCGTCCTTGCCCTCGCCCATGCCGGGTTCTTTGCCTTCACCCATGCCCGGCTCTTTGCCCTCGCCCATGCCGGGCTCCTTGCCTTCGCCCATGCCGGGCTCTTTTCCTTCGCCGGGCTCGCCGGGCATCGGGGGACCGGCCTTGGCCTGAGCGTCGGAGGGTTGGCCGGGTTGGACGGGGGGCTGGTTCATGGCTTCCAGGGCGCCGTTGAGGGCGTCGAGAGCCTTACCCAGTTCGGCGGCGGCCTTCTGCTGAGCCTTGGCGGCGTCGGCGGGAGCGGCTTTCTGCAATTCGTCGTTCGCCTTGGCGAGTTGCTTGCCGGCTTCTTTCAATTGTTCGCCGACGGCCTTCGGCGCCTGGGCTTGGGCTTGCGCCAGAGCCGCCTGAGCGGCTTCGGTCGCTTCCTTGGACTTGGCCAGGGCCTTGGTGGCTTCGAGGACTTCGTCCTGCTTCTTGGCGAGTTCGCCCGGCATCGGATCGCCCGCCTTCGGATCGCCCGCCTTCGGGTCTCCAGCCTTAGGGTCGCCCGCCTTGGGTTCGCCCTTGGCCTGGGCCATCGGCTCTTTGGCGCCTTCTCCCTTGGCTTTGGCTTCACCCATGCC
>JBAXFO010000153.1:0-8619 GCA_037139885.1 Planctomycetota bacterium | reverse complement strand
CGCGTCGGCAGCAAGACGATGGAAGGCATGGGGCCGATGCTCGTCGCGGAGCAGGTGCAGCGCGGTTGGGCCAGCCAACAGCCCGAGTTCATTTTGCGTCGGCCGAAGGTCGTCGTGTCCGAATGAGCGAACGAAATTGATCCAAATCTCGCGACGCGGTACGACGTTCGTATAATTTAAGAGATCCACCCGCGCACGCCACGCCGAACGCTTTCGTCTATGGCCCAACTAACCACCCCAGCGCTGCCCGATCCGGACGATATGTTCGCCGACACGCGCATGTCGATCGGCGACCACATCGAAGATTTGCGCTCGCATCTCTTACGAGCCGTCGCGGGTTTCATCGTCGGCATTGTGGTGTGCATTTCGCCCTGGGTCGGGCCCTATTTGCTGAAGTTCATTACCGACCCGGTCGAGGTGCAGCTTCGGGCGTTTTACAATCGCTATTCGGCGAGCCGTTATCTGCTCATGGAGAAAGAAATCCGCGATTCGGTCCGGCCCGTTCCGGTGATCATGAACGTCCATGTGCCGACGCTCAAACTGATCCTGGCCGGAGAGAGGCCGAAGTTAATGGACCGTCCTTCGTGGATTGTGGCGGGCTCCAAACGAGCGCTCGCCGACCCCCTGGACGGAGAGGTCGGTCCCAGCAAGGCGGACGATCTCGAATGGGCGGAGCTTCCCATCGAAATCCCCGATCCGACGGTCCTTTCCAAGGCGATGGCCGACATCAATCGGCAGATCCTCCCCAAGGGGCTGTCGACGCTGAACGTTCAAGAAGCGTTTATCGTTTACGTGAAAGTCAGCCTCATGTTCGGGTTCGTCTTGTCCAGTCCGTGGGTGTTTTACCAGCTCTGGTCATTCGTCGCGGCGGGGCTTTACCCACACGAAAAACGCCTCGTCAACCACTATCTGCCGATCAGCCTGGGCCTCTTTCTCGCGGGCTTCGCCGTGTGCGAATTTCTCGCTCTGCCCAAGGCGATCGAAGCTCTCCTCTGGTTCAACGAATGGCTGGGCTTCGAGCCCGATCTGCGCTTGAACGAATGGCTCAGCTTCGCGATCATCATGCCGCTCGTGTTCGGCCTGTCGTTTCAAACGCCGATCGTCATGATGTTCATGTACAAAATCGGCATCGCCGATTTGGACACGTTCCGCAGCAAACGCCGCATCTCGTATTTCATCATGGCGATTTTCTCCGCCGTCATCACGCCGTCGACGGACGTTCCGACGATGTTGATGTTGTGGCTGCCGATGTGCCTGCTTTACGAAGTCGGCATTTGGCTTTGCAAAATGCAGCCGCAAACGCTCGCCGATGAAATGGACGATTCCGAACTCGACGAGATGGTCGGCGTTTAAGAGTCCTCGCCTCGAACGAAGGAGACGCTCATGTCTTCGTTTCGCCTTGAGCGGCGCGTCGATTTCTGCGACACGGATTTGGCCGGCATCGTGCATTTCGCCAATTTCTTCCGCTACATGGAGGCCGCCGAGGTCGCCTTTCTCAAGTCCCTCGGGCTCAACGTCACGCTCGAGTGGAACGGCGAACGCCTGGGCTTTCCGCGCGTATCGGTCCATTGCGATTACGTCAGCCCCGCTCGCTTCGACGAGGTGCTCGACATCGACGTGAGTTTGCAGCGTCTTGGCAGCAAGTCGGTGACCTACGAGTTCGCGTTTTCACGAGCGGGAGTTCCGATCGCTCGCGGCAAAATGACTTCGGTCTGTTGCCGGGTCGACGCACAACATCGCATCGAGGCGATCGAGATTCCGCCCGACATTCGGCAACGCCTCGGTGGCTGACCTTCCAACCGCTTCGCGAGAACGTTCCATGATGCTCACCTCCTTTCGCCTTGAAATCGCCGACGGTATCGCTCTGCTGACGTTTGACATGCCCGGCAGCAAGGCCAACACGCTAGGCCAGGCGATGCTCGCGGAATTGGAAAACGCCCTCGCCGACATCGAAGGCCGCAGCGATCTCGTCGGGCTGCTCTTGCAAAGCGGCAAACCGGGCATGTTCATCGCCGGGGCCGACCTGAAAGAGCTGGGCGATCCCCGCATCACGGTCGAGAGCGCCCGCGCCATTGTCGAGCGAGGCCTGAGCGTCGTCGCTCGCTTCGAGCGTCTGCCGTTTCCGACCGTCGCTCTCATCGATGGACCCTGCGTCGGCGGCGGCCTCGAACTCGCTCTCGGTTTCGACGACCGTATCGCCGGCAGTCATCCGCGGGCCGAACTCGGCTTGCCCGAAACGAAGATCGGTCTGATTCCCGGTTGGGGCGGCACCCAACGACTCAGTCGGCTCATCGGCCCCCACCTTGCCGGCGACATGATCGCATCGGGCGACAGCGTGAGTGCGACGCGCGCCCGCGAGATCGGCCTCGTTTTCGACGCCGTCGCCAGCGAGCGCCTCCTGGACGAAGGCAAACGCCGACTGGCGACGCTGCGGGAGAACGAGGCCTATCACGCGATCCGCCGAACGAAGCAGCACCCTGTCGGCCTGACCGCGGACCAGGTCACGTTCGGTTTCGCGGCTCTTCGAACCCAGGTTTTGGCCAAAACCAAAGGACATTTCCCCGCTCCCTTGGCGGCGCTCGACGCCATCGAACGCGGTTGCAATCGGCCCCTCGCCGAAGGTCTGGCCGTCGAGACCGAGGTTTTCGTGCCGTTGGTCGGCAGCGTGATTTCCCGCAACCTCATCGCCTTGTTCTTTCAGAATCAACGACTTGCGAAAGATCCCGGCGTCGCCGATTCGAAGTTGACGGCGCATGTCGTGAAACGCGTGGGCGTCGTCGGGGCGGGATTGATGGGAGCGGGGATCGCCGGGGCTCATTTGCGCCGCGGCGTGCCGGTCTCGCTGCTCGATGTCTCGGCCGAGGCGGTGCAGGGCGGGGTTGACGCAATCGCCTAAGCAATGCAAGGCCGCGTTGAGGCGGGCCGCATGACCGCCGCCGAAATGACGCAGTCGATGAGTCTGCTGGCCCCCGCTCACGATCAGACGGGCTTGGCGGGGTGCGATGTCGTCATTGAAGCGATCGTCGAACGCGAGAACGCCAAGACGGCCCTTTACCGTGCAATCGCCCCGCAGCTCGGCACGGCTACGATCCTCGCATCCAACACCTCGACCATTTCGATTTCGCGGATGGCCGAGTCCGCTCCCGATCCGACGAAGTTTGCCGGGCTCCATTTCTTCAACCCCGTCGAGCGCATGCAACTCGTCGAGGTCATTCGCGGCTCCCAGACGAGCGATCAAACCGTCGTCACGCTGGTCGCTCTCGTGAAGCGTCTGGGCAAGAGCGCCATCGTCGTCAACGACTGCCCCGGGTTTCTCGTCAACCGCATCCTGTTCCCCTATTTGAACGAGGCCATGACGCTTCTCCAGGAAGGGGCGGACCCCCGCGCGATCGACGCGGCGGCCACGGCGTTCGGCATGCCGATGGGACCGATCGCGCTCAGCGATGTGGTGGGCCTCGATACGTGCCTGTTTGCCGGCCAGGTGATCGACGCGGCTTATGCGGAACGTGCCGTGAAGCACACGATCCTCGCCGACCTCGTCGTCGCGGGCCGGCTCGGACAAAAATCGGGGGCGGGTTTTTACAGTTATGCAAAAGGCCCGCGCGGCCTCGACGACCCGGATCTCGCGCCGTTTCTCGCACGCCATCGCACCGGTCAAACGAAGTTGACGCCCGAAGAACTCACCGACCGCTTGCTGCTGCCCATGGTGGGAGAAGCAAGTCGGGTTGTGATGGAAAAAATCGTCCGCGATCCGATCGATGTCGACATGGGCCTGATTCTCGGCATCGGCTTTCCGACCTTTCGCGGCGGCTTGTTGCGTTGGGCCGAAACCGTCGGCTGGCCCGAGATTTGTGGTCGCATGGAACGCCTCGCCCCGCTCGGCGCACGCTTTGAACCGACGGCGTGGATTCGCGAACGGGCGGCGACGTGAGTCGAGCGATCGTCCTGCCCGAGGGCGAACTCCGAGTCGCCGTGGCTTTCTTAGGCGTTGACGCGGATCTTCAATCCGGACATCAGTAGATTGCGGTTTCCCTGATTCCAGCGCCAGGGGGGTAGCATCTCGACCGATTTCACCTTGGCTTGCAGGATCGGGTCGTTCCTTAAAAGAGCTTCGATCGCGTAGGGGTTGGCGCCGGTGAAGAAGTTCTTCATGGCGACTTGTTGATACATCGCGCTGGGCAGGTCGACGTCGGCGAGCAGGGGCAGATTCGGGAAGGTGAACGACGACACGACATCGGTGATGAGGAACGCGACGCCGCCGGGGCGGGTCATTTCGAGAAGTTTGCGGAGGTGGTGGTTGCGGAGGGCGAAGAGGAGTTCGTTGCCGCGCGCATGGTTGGGGCCGCCGACGAGGAGCAAGGCGCATTCGCCGATCTGCGTGAGCAGGGCGAGCGACGCGACCACTTGAAATGGACTCGGTTGCGGAAACGAGGGCAGATTTTTAATGCGTTCGATCCACTCGTCGATCTGGGCGGGGTCGGCGGATGACGGGGTAATTTCCTTGGTGAGTTGCGTCAGGCAACCGGTGACATCCATGCGGCCATGCGAGCGGATGCGTTTGACTTCGCTGGGAGCCTGGCGGGCGACGCCCGCGGCGAGGGAGTCGGCGTCGAGGTCGACGAGGTGGAGTTCGTCGTAGGCGGCGAGCAGCATGTCGAGCGCGACGTCGTTGCAATTGCCGGCGCCGAGAAGGCAGAGCCGGCGCGGCGCGGCGATTTCTTGGGCCGCATCGCGGAGCAAATGGGTGACGTGAGCGCGATGGCCCGCGGAAGGCTCCCAGGCCTCACGTGTGTTTGCATTGCGCCGCTTCAACTCGTCAACGAACGGGATGGGGGAGAGGGTCATGGTTTCCTTGTGCGTATCGCGGCGAACCCGTTATTGTCTCATGTCGCGCATCTGAATCACTTCGAGATCGCGACCCTTCACCTTCTTGATCGCATGGGTGTTCATATCGATCCAACGCGGGTCCGGCGCCCCGGAGACGAACCACGGTTCGCCATTGTCCGCAAGGATCATGCCATATTTTTGTAGGCATTTGAGAATCACCTGCGCCTCCGCGGGATAATCCGAAACGTCGAAATCGGCCCGCAACCGCACCCGCATGCCCATCGGCGGATAGTCGGCCGCCTCCGAATGGCCCGCATGATGCGTCGCCGGCGGCAGATAGGCCCGACGCGATTTCGGCACGGTGAACCGCAGGGCGTGCTTGATTTCCTTTTGCATCATCGTCTCGTCGTAACGGACCAGGCCGGGCAGAATCGGCAAGCCCGCGGCATCGGCGGAGGTCCAACCTTCGGGCCGGGTGCGGTTCGATTTCAAATCGAAAACCGCTCCGCTGGCGGCTTTGAAACTGCCGTCGGGTTGAGGTCGGAGATCGTAGAGTTCGTACAGTTTCCAGTTATCGCGGTCGAGGATGAGCGAGTGCCGATCGCCTTTACCCTGGGGGCCTCCTTCGATGGGCGGATTGTCGGGAACGGGATAAGGTTCGCGATCGCTTTGATCGCCGTAGCGGTCGAAGTTGATGGGAACTTTCTTTTGGTCGCCGGCGACGACCGTGTAGGGGATGCCATTCGGGGCGCCGCGGTAAAACGTGCCAAACTCCGGATGCAACGGCTTGTCGGCGCCGATGCGGGCGATGATGGCCTGCGAATTCGGATCGACGGGTTCCTTGGAAATGTCCCTGTTCCAGGCATTGTCGGGTTGAGAAAACAACGGCTTGTTGATGACCGCGCCGATGCCCAATTGCACCGGATCGGGGTCGTTCTTGTCCGGCAGCGCCACCTCGAATTTCGGCGCCGGTTGGGTGATTTCTTTCACCTTTTCACTGACCCGCTCCGTCACTTGCTCGACGGTTTGTTCGAGCTTGCCCATGCGGTAGAGCAGCCCGGCTCCGGCAAGACCCGAGAGAACGATTCCAAAGATTGTGCCCATGACGAAGTTCTTCATGACATGAATCGTAAGTTACCGCCGGGGGAAACGCAAATCGGAATCGGCGAGGCAGCCGTCAAACTGATCCGCATTGGGCACGCACACGAGATACGGGATGTCGCTCCGAAGCGGCAACCGGCCCTTACCACCGAACTCGAAACGCAATCGATACTAAAAAGATAATTTTAGTTGACTAAAAAACCGATCTCTTTAAAATGCCTGCGACTTCATAAAGTCATACCTGGAGGAGGGTGGGTTCCGATGAAATGGGCACGTTTGTTTTCCGTCTTGAGTCTTGGAGCGCTCGCGCTGGCTTTGGGGGGCGGCTGCGGCAAGGGCGATCGCACCGGCGAAATCGAACTCATCAACGTCTCCTACGATCCCACACGCGAACTCTATCAGCAAGTTAACGAAGCGTTCGTGAAAGATTATCAAGCCAAAACAGGCAAACCGATTAAAGTGACGCCCACGCATGGCGGTTCCGGCGCCCAGGCGCGGTCCGTGATCGATGGTTTGGAGGCCGATGTCGTCACTTTGGCCCTGGCGAGCGATATCGAAGCGATCGAGAAAAAAGGCCTGATCAACGCCGACTGGCAGAGTCGGCTGCCCAACAACTCGTGTCCGTATACCTCGACGATCGTCTTCGTCACCCGGGCTGGCAATCCGAAGAACATCAAAGATTGGTCCGATCTTGTGAAAGACGGCGTCAAAGTCATCACCCCCAACCCCAAGACGTCCGGCGGCGCCCGCTGGAACTTCGTGGCTGCCTGGGGATTCGTCACGATTCATCAAAAAGGCTCCGATGCGGACGCCGAAGAGTTCGTGCGCAAGCTGTACAAGAACGTGCCGAAGCTCGATACGGGAGCGCGGGGCTCGACGGAGACGTTCGCACGCCGCAATCTCGGCGATGTCGCGATTTCGTGGGAGAACGAAGCGTTCCTGTTGCAGAAAGAATTTCCCAATGAGAAGTTCGAGGTGATCTATCCGTCGATCAGCGTTCTCGCCGAACCGCCGGTCGCGGTGGTCGATCAGGTGGTCGATAAACGCAAGACGCGTCAGGCGGCCGAGGATTACCTGAAATTCATGTATACGGAACCGGCCCAGGTCATTGTCGGCAAGAACGGCTATCGGCCGAACGATCCCGCGAATCTGAAGAAGTATGCACCGACGCTTCCCGAGATGACGATGTTCACGATTCGCGATGTCGCCGGGTCGTGGAAGGAAGCCCAGAAGCGATTCTTCGCGGATGGGGGAGTGTTCGACAAGATTTATCAGCCGAAGGCGAAGTGAACCGGGGTCTGCGGCGCCGCATCACGGCGAACCATGGGAGAATTCAGCCGTCATGGCCGGACGCGTTCAAAAAGCTCTGCCCGGTTTTCGCCTCTCGCTGGGCTTTTCGCTGACGTACTTATTCGTTCTGGTGCTGTTCCCCCTGGGAGCTTGCATCGTGAAGGCGGCCTCGTTGTCGCCGGAAGCGTTTTGGAACACCGTCTCCGCGCCGCAAGCGGTGGCGGCGTACAAGCTCAGCTTTACGGTGTCGTTCCTGGCGGGGCTGGGCAACGCGGCCATCGGTCTCGTCACGGCGTGGGTGCTCGTGCGGTACGATTTTCCGGGGCGCCGGATTCTCGATACGTTCGTCGATCTGCCGCTTGCTCTCCCGACGGCGGTGGCGGGCATCACGTTCAACACCCTCTTTGTGCCCAACGGTTGGTATGGCCGACACCTCGGTTTTCTCGAACCGGACGGGTTCGTCGGCAAGTGGTTTGGACCCGAAGGGTGGTTTGGGCGCACGATCACGACCATCGACACCCGGCCGCACGATGGGCCGTTCGCGATCGTCTTGGTGCTGATGTTTGTCGGCATGCCGTTCGTCATTCGGGCGTTGCAACCGGTCCTTGAGGAACTCGACGCGGAGCAAGAAGAAGCCGCGTCGATTTTGGGAGCGAGCCGCTGGCAGACGTTTCGTTACGTGATTCTCCCGGCCATCACGCCCGCCTGGCTGACCGGTTTCGCTCTTGCTTACGCTCGCGGCCTGGGAGAGTATGGCTCGGTGATTTTCGTCGCCAGTAATATTCCCTTCGAGACACAGATTCCGCCGACATTGATCGTCGCCAAGCTCGATCAATTCGAGTACGCGGAGGCGGCGGCGATCGCGGCGGTGTTGTTGGGGTTCTCGTTTTTAACGCTGATCGCCATCAACCTCCTGGAACGCTGGAGCCGGCGGTTCGATCCCGCGGGCTGAGTGGGGATTTTCGAGACTCCTTGAGAACGGCATGTCGCACCAAGTCGTCAATCGCTCGAAGGCTGCCAAGCACGATCACTGGCTCGTCCGCTGGACGCTGATCGCGTTGGCCGTGAGCATCATGAGCTTGCTCGTGATCGGGCCGCTCGTGAGCGTCTTTTATCACGCCTTCGAACTCGGCGTCGCCATCTGGTGGAAGGCGCTCGTCGATCCGAACACGCTTTCCGCGCTGCGGCTCACGGTCATCACGGCCGTGATTTCCGTTTCCTGCAATCTCGTCTTCGGCTTCGCGGCGGCATGGGCGATTTCGCGGTTTCCGTTTCGCGGCAAGGCCCTGCTGACCACGCTCATCGATTTGCCGTTTTCCGTGTCGCCCGTCATTGCCGGGCTCATCTTCGTGCTCCTTTTCGGCGCCTCCGGTTTCTTCGGTCCGCTGCTTCAGTTTGCGA
>JBAXFO010000152.1:0-8672 GCA_037139885.1 Planctomycetota bacterium | reverse complement strand
GCGACGGGAAATCTAATTGTCGTCAGACGGGGCAAACAGTTGTCGCTAGACAGTCATGGCACCGACCGGCAGTTTTCGGGTAAGAGCATGATCGATGCAGCGTTGAGCCAGTGGATGATCCTGGCGGAAGAATGTGTCGCCGTTGCTTTCGGCCTTCTTCCAGTCGAGGTGGTAATGGCCGGGGGACGCATCGGGGCCGTGGTAGTGAAACCGGGGTTGGGCCGTGTCGAAGTCTGCTTGCCCGTGCAACTCCGTGCGGGCCAGGGCGAGCAGCCAGCGTTCTCGATCTGAAAGACTTTCGAGGGTCTTGTCACGGTTGATTCGCAGCCTAGCCGTCACATCCTCATCGAAGTGTTCCAAGAGATTCTGGCGGGTGGACGCCATGCGAACCTGGATTTGCTCGTCGAGTTCAGCCTGCAATTTGTCGAAGGCAGCGGCGATCTCTTCCGGCGTCCGACAGTTTTGGTACACCTGGGCGATTCGCCGCTCGATGTCCACGCCGGATTCGAGGGTGCCGAGAACTTCGTCGCTGGCCCCGAACACGCCGTCGAACAATTTGAATTTCTCGCTCAGAAGCTCATGGACTCGCTGATCCGCTTCGTTGCGGCGGTTCAGGAAATTCACCACGACGACATCGTGCTTCTGGCCGTAACGATGACAGCGACCGATGCGTTGCTCGATCCGCTGGGGATTCCACGGCAAGTCGAAGTTGACGACCAACGAGGCGAATTGCAGATTGACGCCTTCGGCGGCGGCTTCCGTGGCGATCAGGACGGCGGCGTGATCCCTGAAATGTTCCACGATGGCGGCTTTGATGTCCACCGCCTTCGATCCAATGATGACTTCCTCGCCCGCATGGGCCTCCAGCCATCGCTCGTAGATCGTGCGGGAATGCGGATCGTCGTTCGAGCCGTTCATCATCACCAGTTGGCCGTAATAGCCCTTTTCCGAGAGAAGATCGAAGAGATATTGTTGGGTTCGGCGTGATTCCGTGAAGACGACGGCTTTGCGTTGGGCACCAAGTTGTTGAATGCGGGCGAAGGCGACCTTGAGGGCAGGCACGAGGGCCTCGCCCTTGGCGTTCACCTGGATCGAATCGGCCAGATCCGCATATCGACTTAGTTCGTTGAGTTCAGCCTTGACGACTTTCGGATCGATAACAACAGGAGAAGGCTTGGCGGCTTCTTGTTCGTCGTCCCATTCTTCTTCGATTTCCTCGATTCCTTCCATGTCTTCGTCATCGAGAACTTCGGACGCCTCGGAAACTTTCACGAGTCTGACGATGAGCCGTCGCAAGGTGCTGGCGATGGCGAATGTCGAAGACGCCAACAGCTTCCGCAAGACGAGGGTGATGAGGGCACGCTGGCTTGCGGGCAACGAGACGAGAATGGGGCGTTGAAGAAAAGCGGACACACTCTCGTAAAGTTTTTGCTCGTCGTCGCTTGGCAAGAAGTCTTGCGTAATCGGGACTCGGCGAGTGAATGGAATGTATTCGACGACTTGCTTCCGCAACGTGCGAATGCAGACAGGTTGAAGTCGTTCTCGAAGTTGGCGGTTACGCTTCTCATCATCGGTGGACCGAACGAACTGGTCACGAAACGATTCGGGATCGCCAAAAACGTGGTCATCGACGACGCTCACCAGGCCGTAAAGCTCCATCAGCGAATTTTGCAAGGGCGTAGCGGTGAGGAGCAGTTTCGGCGTTCCGCCGAGCGACTCGGCAATGGCACGGGCGATCTTGCTGGAAGGGCGAAAGACGTTGCGAAGGCGGTGGGCTTCGTCAATGACGGCCAAATCCCAAGGCACGCTTGCGACCTCGGCCCGCCGAGCCGCTGCGAACTGGTAGGAACAAAGAACGATGTGGTCGGGGTAGTCGAAGGGGTTCGCTGTTCCCGCCGTCTGCATTCGCCGAAAGACGCTGGCGTCGAGAACCGTCGTCGGCAAGTAGAATTTCGTTTCGAGTTCCTGCTGCCACTGTTTGCGGAGGGTTGCCGGAACGATCAGCAGAACATGCCGCCGCCGTTCGGCCCACCGCTGGGCGATGACGATGCCCGCCTCGATGGTTTTTCCTAGTCCAACTTCGTCAGCGAGGATCGTCCCCTTCGACAGCGGCGACCGCAAGGCGAAAAGGGCCGCATCGACTTGATGGGGGTTGAGATCGACCCTGGCGTTGGCAATTGAGCGTGAAAGCCCCTCGACGCTTCCGGCGGCACCTTTGAGCGTCAGGGCGGCGGCCCAGTATTGGCTGTGATACGGAGTCATGTCGTCGGTCACTCCGGGCCGCACGACGATCCCGATCCGGTATTACGTCGCCGTCTCGTCGCCGTCTCGTCGCAGGAACCCACGATTTATCGTATTCTGGACAGCCGTATCCGCCATCAGGCGGCGACCGAAATATGCGATTACGCCCGAAATAACCGGAAGCGCGATTTGGACTCCGGGCCATTGCGGACGGTTCAAGATATCGCCCGGGAATCTCCGTTGAGCGTCAAGAGGGGAGCGATCATTTGACGCGATGAATGCGTTTCTTCGCCTTCAATTTTCGCATTTTGCGAAAACCGAACAAAAAAAAACAAAAGAGACACCCTATATACGGGTATGATCTTGAAACACTTGGCGAAGGCATGCGGAATCACCTATCAGAAGCTCAACTACTGGATTGAAACGGGGAAGATTCCCGCACCATCGAGGAGCGACACTGATTTACGAGCGAAGCATTTCACCGACGAACAAGTCGACGAAATCATGCGATTCTTCGGCGAGACACCCATTACAGAAAGGCAGGTATGAGCGATTACACAATGAAATTCGGCAAGTTCAAGGGGCAGAGGCTCCAGGACATCGACAAGCAGTATCTCTATTGGCTTCACCAGGAACTCTCGGAGCTGATCCCCGAGCTTGAATCTGCTTTGAAGGAAGCGGAGAGCGAAGAAGAGCGGCTTAAGGCGCGACTCGCCGAGATGGAAGCGAAATTGAACAAGATTGGGCGGAAGTGAGGGCAACGTAGCCGCTCAGTCTCGCTTCTGGCGTGCCTTCCCCACCTTGACAACCGGAAAGCCGCCGAACGTCATTTCAAGCGATCCTGAGCGATCCTGGACAGTTTCCGACCCGTTCCAGCGACCCAACCCCGCATCCTTCTCCAATGCCAGAGCGAAGAAGGGCGTTTCCTCTTTCCGACCATCCTTCCAAACCTCCTTTTTGACGCTGGGCCTCTGGATCAACAATCGACCGAGATGGAAGTTGAGGATGCGTTCCAACCGATCTGCCTTGGAAAGCGTGGTGATGAGGCAATCGTGGATCGTCAGGATCGGCATCTCTGGAAAGTTAACTCGCAAATCTTCACAAACCTCATGAATGATAAACCCTGATTCGTGCCTTTGTAAGATGGAGCAGAGCCTTGTGGGATCTGGCTCCTTGAAGGAGTTGATGAATTTGCAGATCGATGGGAACTCCTTCAGAAAGGTGTTCGGGATTCTTTTGGCGTCAAAAGCGATTGACGTCTTGAAGCCTTGAACACCCTTGCTGAACAGCGTTGATTGAAAGAACATCTGCTTGAAATCGCTCCTACTTCCTTCCCATTCCTGCGTCCTTTCCATCAAATATTCAAAGATCCGTCCTTGAGCGATTAATGCGAACAGGGCTTGGGTTTCTGCATCTTCAAAGGGCTGTTCACTAGGATCTGGTCGATCATAATGAGAGAGGGGAGAGGAGGAGAAGAGAGAGTTAATTAAAGTACTTTTATTGCTGTCTACTAACAGCCCTTTCTGATACTTAAACAACAAAAGCAGAAGAAAGAACAATTGAGAAGATCGCAGATCAAACGCCACAAGCTCTTCGCCATTAACTCTCAAGAACTTTCTGTAATCGCTGTTCAGACTTGTCAGATTGGTGTGGACGCGATTTCCGAAGATGTCCACGCTCAAGCGAAAGTCTTTGTCGCGGATCATTTGCAATTGCATGTCGTCCACGGCCTGATCCGCGCATTCCAGCCGTTCCAGCCAGTATTGCAAATGCTTGTGGACAGGTGAAAGCCGCTGCTTCCTGAACTTCTTCTTGCATTGATCCGGCAGGGAAATGGTTTTCCGGTAGGTGAGGTGTTGGTAGCGTTCATTGAGCCGGAAATACTTGCTCTTTCCCGCGCTGTATCGGTCGGCGACCCGATAATGTTCGTCGCAATCGATGATTTGAGCCTTTTTCATTGCATCCAGCACTTCTTTGTATCGCCCGATGATCGCTTCGAGGATCTTCGCCATCAGGGGCGACCAGGCCCCTTTGGGCCGCTTGTTGCGATTCCGTTGGATCTCAATGGCGTGGAGGATGTAGATGACCTTCCAGATCTCCTGTGTTTTGACATTCGGCAAGATCTTCGCGAGTTTCTCGGGCGTGAAGCCTTCGGGAGCGTAGAGGGTGTTCGGCAGGTAGAGGTGTTTATCAAATTGGGAAAAAGAACCTGGGACGTCGGGCATCCTTTGTTGGGTCACTTTTGAGGGTGCTTTCACGGCGTCAAGTGGCTTTTCAGTCATCTTAAACCTGGGATTTGAGAAAAAGCACCCACAGGCACCATTGCCTGCGGGATGCTCGGCATCGTTGTGGACTATCCAGCCTTCCGCTTTGTCGCCTTTGCTTTTTGCCGCAGGAGAGCTTGCAAGACCTTGATGGCCTTGCCGATCTCCGCCCTGCTCAAGTCGTGCTCTCGACAATCCGTGCTGAGAATCGCCCGAACGTGAAACGAGAGCGGCGGCACATCCGGCATCTTGAGGCTTGCCGGAGTCACTGGCGGGACAACTGGCGGAATTACCCCAGCTTCTGAGCCCGGTTTCCCGTCCGGTTCCGGAAGCACGACGGATTGGGAGACAACCGGCACCAATAGCGCAGGCTCTGTCGCTTTTTTAACCTTGCTCCGCCCGCCGTCCGTGGTGATCCCGACTGCATTCAACGCCTCGCAAATCTTCATCCCCTCCAATTCGGCGGGGTTCGCGATTCGCTTAGCGAGTGCCATGTAGCGATGCACCATCGGGTAATTGACCTCTGGCAGGTTTTTCTGGAGCCACTTGATCCATTTGCCGTATCCGACCTTGGCTTGCGCAATCGCAAGGGCCTTGCCCAGATACCACGCATCCTGCGCCATTCGCCGCCACTTTGAGCGGGCAAAGGTGATCAGTCGTTCGAGAGACCAACTCTCGTTTGGAATGGAATCAGACATCGAGTTTTCCTTTCGAGAACAGTGTAAAATTGGACCAGACAACATTCGTTACCTGTCGCCTCTTCGTTCCGGCCACGATGACCGAGCAAGCGAGCGACAAGCGGATTTCTTCGCGATCCCAGTCACCCAGGATGGCATCGTAGAGCGAGGACGGGTAACCGAAGATAACAGCCTTGCCCTTGATTTTGCGGAGTCGCCATAGCAGTTCCTCGTGTTCGCAATCCTGCATTTGATGGCGATAAATTCTCGTGGTACTCTGCGTCGACAAGACAAACGGTGGGTCGACACAAAACAGAGTGTCGGGGGAATCGTGCTGTGCGATGCAAACCAGGCAATCGAGGTTGCTGAGTTCTACGTCCGCAAGACGAAACGCCGATTTCGCCAATCGCGTTGCCAGGCCCTTCCATCGCTTGCTTTTGTGGTTGTAGCTCGCGGTTGGACTTGTGGGATCACTCGCAGTTCCTCCCAAATTCGCCGCAACCCCGAATGCTACTGCCCGTTTCCACTCGCACGGTTCATCTGACCGTAACACGCCCCTTGCCCATTGCCACGATTCCCAAGTAGGCTCAAAGGAGGTGATTTGTCGGATGAACTCTCTCCAGTGCAATCCCTGAATGAACCGAAAAAACCGAATATTGTCCGAGTTGAGATCGTTCAGCACCTCGTGTGCGGTTGCGTCGTGAGCAAGAATATCGCCACCGATTCCGCCGAACACTGAAACGAACTTCTCGTGCGGCGGCAAGTATGGATGGATGAGGCGCATTGCCCGATACTTGCTCCCGGGCCAAGATCCTGGTTGAGGCGTTCTCATATCAGTCTCCCATTCGCATTTTGGAAAAATCGTAACCCACGTCACAACAGCGAGTATGGCAAAAAATAAAAATCTATCAAACAGATAGAAACGGAATTGTCCGAAAACTTCTGGAATTTGTCAGGGACGCCGAAAATCGCCAAGATGCGATTTTTGCCGACGTTTTTTACGAATTAAAAATCGAGATGTGCGATGAACATTGTTGCGCCATCAAAAGGGAGCGTCGCATAAAAAATGCCGCCGCGTCCGACTTTTTCCTGGAAGAGCCACGATCCAGGTTGAGACGTTCTCATATCAGCTCCTATTTCGCATTTTGGAAACTCGTTTCTTGCCCCTCTACCTGTGTTGTACCATGCCATTCTTGAGACCTTGTATTTAGAAATGCGTTGATATAAATGTTGGGCGAATCGGACTGGCAAAACACTGGAAAATGGCCGATTAGATATGTTTTTGATTTCTGGCGGCGCGGCGGAAGTGGAAAAACACAGGGTAAAAATCTGTATTGATTATTTGTTGGCGCAATCCAAGTCAGAAATTGCCCAAAAACACAGGGGAAATAGCCCACAAAAAACTTTTCCGCCTGTACTGTTCGACCGTTATTGGAACAGGATCGAAACCGAACTTTACGGTCTAAACGGCGTTTTTCGTGCGGATCAATCGTTTGCGGATTCAGGCCGAAAAAAGGAAAACGAAAAAAAGTGCTATTGAGTCAGACAAATTTGATGTTACAACACTATATAAGATAGGTGCATTTATTAGGAGATATTAATGATGCAAATGAAAGAACTGGCAAGCAAGTGCGGGATTTCCCGCTACAAGTTGCTCTACCATCTCAACGCGGGATCAATACCCGCTCCTGTTCGTGCGAGCGATGACTTTCGGGCGAAGGTTTTCAACAAAGAACAGGTTCAGCAAATTTTAACCTTTTTTGGAAAGGGTAAGAAGCAATGAAGAAATTTGACATAGAAGTGGGATTCCACGAATCCTATTGGGTCACTGTTGAGGCAGAGAACGAAGAGGCGGCGCAAGAGATTGCGGACGATCTTCCCTATTACGTGACGGAGGTTGAAACTCACTTGGAACTGCCCGAAGGGTCGGCGAACAAGTACCGGTGCGAGCAGAGCTGCGAAGTTAGCGAGCACGAAGGGACATTCAAAGAATTGACTGCGCGTAAGAGGGCAAGTGGCACAAGCGTAACCGCCGCCGACCTCGCAGAGATTGAAGGGGGCGAATAATGAAGCAAACGCCAAGAGAAATCATCGAGCGAATCGCTCCGCAATTATCCCGTCAAACACTTCTCACGATTGACCACGAACCAACCGAACCAGCTCTGAAATGCCATTCTAACGTAATACGGCGAACGGTGGAAAAAGGCGGCACACAAATCTATGGTTGGAAGTTTGGGATTGTAACCGCATACTCGACCGATACCGAACCAAATTCTTGCTTGGCAGTATCTCATTCCGTTTGGCGGGACGAGTCAGGGCGGATGGTTGATATCACGCGGAAAGCAAGAGAGGGAGCCGGCGATGAAGAAATCGTCGCTGGTGAAAACGGCAAAGTATTCTTTCTGCCTGCCGACGAACAGCCGGGAACGTCGTTCGTTACAGTTGATGATACCGTGATTATTAGCCAAGTTCCCAACCATCGGAACAAGTTGTTCCCAATTTCGCGAAACAAGAAGTTACGGGACGATACCCGCCGTTGGCAACGGAAGGAATGGCGTGAGTCCAGAGTGGAGGCAAAGGAACACAAAAGGCTAGTGAAGCAATTGATTCAGGCATGCGGTGTTGAATTAGAGGCGAAAGCCAGAAAGGTTGGTGATGAGTGACGAATACATAATGCAGTTCGGCCAATTCAAAGGTAGTCCGATATCCGAAGTGGATATCAACTACCTGCGGTGGCTCTGGAATCAAAACGTTCCCTTGCTGTTGGCGATTGCCGATGAATTGAGGAAAGAGAAGAGAGAGCGTCAAGAACGGGAGCGGCAAGAGAACTTGTCCCTCGATCAGCAACTCAAAAAAATGTTCGGAGCATTGAAGGAAACGGAACAAAAAGATGAAAACGACACTATATTAGAATGACAGAAAGCACCCCGCGAGACCATATCAACCAATGGAGCAGCGGGGGCGGTCATAGAAGCAAGTCAATGCTTCATCCGTTCGGCATGTGCTATGGTTGGCAAGTTTGAGCGATAGGCGTGAGCCGGTGACTCGCAGAACTTGACGTGGCGATAGTGACCAAATCTTCGCTGGACAATATCAGTCCAAAAAATGAAAAAGGTGTTTGCGTTCAATAGCGGTGTCCTTCCAACGAAAAATAGTTGGTGAATTCATTGGGGGGAGTTGGTGAGGTTAACGGAAGTGGCTTGGGTAAAGGTAGTGAATGCCGTATTCGTCTTTCCTTCCTCTTCCTCCATCCGCTCTTGATTGGGCGTGGTACTCCACGCTCAATCTTTGATCGCGAAGCGAACAAGGTAACGCCAGATAGCAGGAGTGAACTTGCGATAATAGGTTTGTTTTGTTCGCTAGCGCGAACAAAAGATTGGTGTGGAGTACCACACCAATCCCCTTCCTAGTGTGCGGGCTAGTAGACTCTGGTTTGGTGGGACTCATAGATAGATTCGCCATGACCTCAGTTGCCCGCTCACTTCAAATT
>JBAXFO010000151.1:0-8674 GCA_037139885.1 Planctomycetota bacterium | reverse complement strand
GAACAATCGCGAGGGTTTTAGCGAGTTCTACATTTTCGGCACGCAAGGTCAACTTCGCTGATTGCATCATGAAGCAGGCACTCAATGCGGCGACCAAAACAGCACCCAAACTCCCCGCGATGAATGGCAACCATCGGGACAGTGTTTTTCGCCATGGCGGCGCTGCGACTCCGAGGCTCTCAACTCCTTCGGCAAACGCTTCGCGAACTGACCGAATGCCGCCAGAGAGTAAACGCTCATCGCTCGCCCAGCGAATTTTTCGGAGCAGTTTCGCGCCGGTGTCCGGAAACGCCTCGGCCGCCGGATTCTTGATGAGATCGATGACTGCATTCTTTCGCCGCGAGGCGAACGGGCTCCCCTTCGATCGAGTGAATTTTTCAACCGCTTCGCCCAGGAGAACAATGTCCCGCGCGGTTCCCTCTGTGGTTCGAGCCGTATTCGCCACCAATCCCAGAAAGACGCCGCCCGACCATTCCTCAAGCGGCCCCCAAGCGGCTCCTTGAATCAAGTAGTCTCCGCAGGCCAAGTGGACGAAGTTCTCGATCGCCAAATATCCGTGCGGCTTGTCGTTCTTGTGCAGTATGGCCAACCCTTGGGCGGCCTGTGTCAGGAACGCCCAAAGTCTCTCGGGAGGAATCTCTGCGACCGGAGGCAGCTTGTCTTGCAAATAGTAGAAACCGCCATTCGCCGTCCGCCCCCATTCGAGCGGCCTGACGAGTCGTTCGTGGGGATGTTCCGCGAGCCATTTGATCCGTTCGAAGAGCTTTGTCTTCCAAGAATATTGATCGATGTTCAGAAACACGTACGCCACGCGCAACACCGAATTCTCGGCCGACGCCCGCACATCGCGAACTTCGTAAACGACGAACGGCCACTTTCCGCCGGGATGCGGGTCAAGTTTCTTTTCGATGATGATGCCGGCGATCAGTTCTTCCGCCATGCGGGCCCTCACTTTTGCCAGTTGAGCGTCTTGAGAATGTGGGACCAGACGATTTCGCCATCGCGACCGCGGGTCAGTTCGAGGTGCCCGAGTTCGAACACACGCTCCGTTGCCGCGCCGGCAAGTTTGGCGCGGCCAAGTGCCACGGCGCCGTCTCCTTTGCCGTGAACCACTTCATCCATCTGGGACAAGTTGCCGATTATTCGCTCGGCTTCCTCCGGCTTCCAACGGAGGCGATTCTCGCCGATCCGGCGTACGTCCTTCAGCGTCAGCGCCCATTCGTCGACCCTGAATGCAGCCCGTGACCCGATGATGACGTGATACTTGACGCCTTGTGCGGGCTTGGCCGACGCCAACTTCTGGAGCACGGCGCTGCCGGGGTTCAAGTCGCGACAGGCTTCGCCGCGGCCTTCGGCAAGAAACGCAGCGGGACCGGTCAACTTGATGAGATTCTCCACCACCCGAAGAAGATGGCCGTGTTCCGCCATCAGCGATCCGTGGCGTGGCGTCGCGACGGTGATAAGATCGGCAACCTTCGCCGGGGCCGGCCGAGCAACTTCAAGCGCGTAACGCGCTACGAGGCCGCCCATGCTGTGCGCGACGATCACGATCTTCGCATCGGGATGAGCGGTCTCCAACTCGGTCAACGCCGCCGCCAGCGACTTTCCCGATTCCGCAATGGGACCATAATTGGGGTATTCGAATGGCAATGCTTGAATGCCGGCGGCGCGGCAGAACTTCATGAAGTCGCCAAACGTCGCATCACAACTTGAGCCAAGCCCGTGAACAAAAACGATGGTGCGGGCCTTGGGGTCAAACGTCGTCGGAAGCGTGAGACCCTTGCTGGCAGATCGGCTTTGGGCGACGGCTGGATCGGGAGTCGAAAAATGGATCAAGGGCGCAAGGATCAGGGCGCAGATTGCTGAATGTCGGAATTGAGTTGCTGACATCGTGCGCCCCATGGATCGAAATCGATCGCCGGAGGGCGCAAAAAACGGAGCGCCGAACCAGCGACGCTCATAGGACGCCCGCCAGGGCGCAAGCAGAACGGCACCGGCCGACGCCCCTTTCGGGGCGTGGTCAGTAGCCGCTTCTGCATGGATACAAGGGCCAAAGGCCCAGGCTGGCGGTTTCCTATGAAGCGGAAACAGACTCACGCGAGTCTTCAAGTTTTTGCCGCAGCCCGCTTTTGGGCCACGGATAGAGCAAACATTCTCCAAATCGACTGAAATTTCAGATTCGTTCAAATACCCTCGTTACCCTACCTGCGCGGTAGCATCGAATCAAGAGGCGGCCTGCAAAGTGGCTTATCGGCTGGCGATTAACGCCTCCCTCGGTATTCAACCGTATTCAACGTCCAAAGCAACTTGCGTCGGAGCATCGAAACAATACGCAGGCGGAAACATCGAAAGTATCGCCTCATCTCAGTTCGGCGGCCCCGCGAGACAAATCGGCGGGCCGTGGCGGGCGAAGGGAGCGGAATCGCGTAAATTGAGAGAGATGACAGATTCTCGACAAGATCTTGGAGGGCAGGCGGGCCGGAATGCGCCGCCGTCGATGCCGTCGAGTTTTCTCGATTTGCTGAACCGCCGAGATCCCGATGCCTGGCGACAGCTCGTCCGCGTTTTCTATCCGACGATCCGCGATTGGTGCAAGCGGGCCGGGCTCCAGGGGGAGGACTGCGAAGATGTCGCGCAGGAGGTCTTTCGGGCGCTGTCGAACGGAATCGATCGTTTTGACCAGGATGGCGGCAAGAACTCGTTTCGCGGCTGGCTTTACGGCATCACCAAGCGGCAGTTGCTCGCCCACTGGAAGCGTCAACGGACACAGCAAACCGGCGTTGGCGGTTCCGACGCGCAGCTCTATTTCGCTGAGTTGCCGGAGGTGGAGGGTGGGTCCGATGCCGGCGATGTCGAATCGGAACGATCCGCGCTGCTGCGGCGGGCTCTGTCGTTGATGCAATCTTCGGTGGAGAATCGCACCTGGCAGGCATTTTGGCGCGTCGCCGTCGAAGGCCATCTGCCCGCCGACGTCGCCGCCGATTTGGGTCTTACGGTCAACGCAGTCTATTTGATCAAGGCCCGGATGCTGCGCCGATTTCGCGACGAATTCGGCGACCTGTTGAGTTGAGGGAGCGAGGCCCTTCGTGGTTACGTCGGCTGCAATTCTGATCGTGGGGCGATGTCCGCCTCCGGAAACGTTGTCGGCGTTCTCGGAAGGTTCGTTGCCGGACGACGCGGCTCAAACCGTGGCCGACCATCTGGCTCAGTGCGATATTTGTGTCGCCCTGCTGTCGCATCCGAATGAGCCACGCGATTCGCTCCTCATTGAGTTGCGAAACATGTCTCGCGCCAACGCGGTCCCCAACGACGAAGGTTACGAGCAGCAGATGGCCGCTCTTGAAGCGATCGACGCGCCGGCCCTGAGGCTCGTCCCGCGCCAGGGTGAACCGCTCGCCGGCAAGCAACTTCGCGAATATCGCCTTCTCGAAGTGATCGGCCAAGGAGGCATGGGGACGGTATATCGCGCCGTTCACACGCGGCTGGACCGTGTCGTGGCCGTCAAGGTCCTGGCTGGTTGGCGACGGGAGGAAGACGATGTGCGCCGCTTTTGCCGGGAGATCAAAGCCGTCGGCAAACTCCATCACCCGAACATCGTCCAAGCCACCGATGCCGGGGAAATCGATGGCACCCACTTTTTGGTGATGGAGTACATCGAGGGAATCGACCTTGGGAAGGTGGTGCAGCGGCACGGCCGTCTCGCACTATCGGATGCCTGTGCCGTCGCCCTCCAGACGGCGACCGCCTTGAGCCATGCGCACGCGCATGGGTTGATTCACCGAGACGTCAAACCGAGCAACTTGATGCTCACGCCGGAGGGGCAGGTCAAACTGCTCGATTTGGGTCTCGCTCGTTCCCAGAACCTATTCGCCGCTGGCGAGCCGGTCACTCAAAGCCACGTCATCATGGGGTCGGCCGACTACATGGCCCCCGAACAGGCCGACGACGCCAAACATGCCGGCTTGAAAGCGGATCTCTATAGCCTGGGATGCACGCTGTATCATTTGACGGCCGGAGAGCCGCCGTATCCGACGGCGGACTACCCGACCGCCATGCAGAAGTTGAAGGCGCACGCGAGCGTCGTCGCGCCGCCGCTGCGTCGACTGCGGCCCGAAACACCGGCCGCATTGAGCAAGCTCGTTGAAGCGTTGATGTCCAAAGACCCGGCAGGGCGACCGGAGAACGCCGAATCCGTGATGGCGTCGCTGCGCTCCTTCGCCGCTGCCGCGAATCTCGTCACGTTGTACGCGGACGCTGCGGAAGGCGGCCGAACTGTGGTCACTTCAAAGCCGCACGATGGCGTGCTCCCGGCCAGGCTCCTCCCTGCGCCGCTGCGGACGCGGCCTTGGATCATTGCTCTGGCAGTGTCAGGATTTGTCGCTCTCCTTGCGGCCGCCATCGTGGTTCAGTTCCGCTCCGCAGAGGCGGACCTCACCAAAATCGCCATCGACGGCGGCGGCATCGAAGACCGCACCGCCAAGTCGCCCGGGAACTCTGTTATAACGATTGACCCGGCCTGGCTGACGTTTGTGATGCAGTTGCCCGTGAAGGATCAATCCGCCGCCGTCGCCCGCGAACTCAAACGTCGCAACCCGGAGTTCGATGGCCAACTCTTCGAAGAAGTTGAAGGCGGCGCGATCGTTGGTCTCACCTTGAACACCCACTTCGTAGCCGACATTTCCCCGGTACGTGCTCTCGCACGACTCAAACGGCTCAACTGCGTTGGCCTTCATGAAGCGAAAAAGGGGCGATTGCGCGATCTCCGTCCGCTGACGGGATTGAAGCTCACCCAACTGATCATTGCCTACAACGATTTGAACGATCTTGGCCCACTCAAAAACATGCCTCTAATTGTCCTTGATTGCTCGGTTACCTCGGTGTCTGATCTTTCACCGCTCAAGAATCTTAAAAGCCTCAAGCTCTTCAGTTGCCACGGCACGGGGCAGGTCATCGACCTCGAGCCTCTCCGCGGCCTGCTCATCAAAGATCTCGACATCGGCGGCAACCGCATCGCGAGTCTCGAGCACCTGGAAGGGATGCCGCTTGAGTTGCTGAACATCGATCAGACCGATGTCGTCGATCTCACGCCGGTGAAAAGATCGCCGTTGCGCGAGCTGCGATTCAACTTCGACCTCGACCGTGACGGGCCCCACTTGCGTGCGATGTCGTCGCTGACGACGTTGAATGCGTTGCCTGTTCACGAGGCCCTGAAAAAGGCCGAAAGCGAGCCGTAGGTCGCCGAACGACTTTAAGGGAATCACGTGCCAGCCTGCCTGTTTTTGAGACGGGAAGGCTGGCCGCGGATCGTTCAGGACCGGGTGAGGGAATTGAAGAGCAATGAGAACTCAAGCGGCGATTGCAACACGCTGCTCGAATGAAGATCGACATAGTTGAGCGCCCCGCTTGGCGCCTGCTGATCGCGGCTGAGCGACCAGATCGAGATCCGGCCAATGCCGACTTGCTTGGCAAACGCGAGCACTTCGCGAGCTTCCTGCTGGTCGAAGATTTCCGACTGGATGTCGTTCATGCCGATCATGGGCGTTACGCCGATCATGTTCCAGAGTTGGGCGTCGGACTTCACAGCTCCATAAACGACGGCGAGCTGCGCCTTCAAACTTTGGGCGGCCTGGATCGCGTAGTCGCCCATCTTGCCTTGCGGGTTCGGGGCGGCCGAGTCGCCGTAGTCCATCGTCATGATGTTGACGCCCGAAAGATCTACGCCGAACCGCTTGGCCGATTGCACAGAGTAGAGACCGTCGGCCGTGAGGCCCGATGGCAGCACAGGGAGCGTCAAACTCACAGAAAGCGATTTGCCCGCGGCCCTTATCTCTGTTTGCAGCAGGGCGACCGCCTGCGAGCGACGGTCGACCGACGCACGATCCGCAGACGCCCCGCCTTCGATGTCGAAGTCGATGTGCGTGAGTTTGTACGCGTCGACGACTTTCTTGTAGGCGTTTTTCAGCACTGTGACATCGGTGATCACTTCGGCCAACTCGCGGTTCGAGGCGCCGCCGAAACTGACCATGACATCGCCGCCGAGATTGCGAACTCCGGCGATTTGCGAGATTAGTCCCGCCTCGAAATCGCTGTTTTTGCCCACATCGTAGTCGCTAAAGCCACCCCACGCGGGATTGCCCGCTGAGTCCGCGACGACGAACGCCAGGGTGAAGTAACGCAAACCCTGGCTCTTGGCGGCTTGCAGGAAATTCGGCGTTGGCCAGAGCGTGGTGTCGACGTAGGGAGCGTAAAACTGCGTCGGCCAGGTTTCTTTTCCTGCGGGAAGCGTCTCCGCGACCGGATCGACGGTTCCGCCCCAATAAAGGTTCGAGACGACCGCCGCCGCTCCGCCAGGCGACCCGTTGAAGCCGATGGACGCGGTCGCTCCCGGCGCGAGTGTTTGATTCCAGTTTGCTCCGCTGACGACGTAATGATTGCCGACGTGGCTCTTGATCGACGCGTTCCAGATCGACGTGATCGGGCCGGCGAAATCGAACTCGAGCGTCCAGTTGGTCAGCGTTTTGCCGGTGCCATTCTTCGCAGTCACTTCGCCGCTGAAACCGCTGCCCCAGTCGCTCGTCACCTTGAAGGTGAAGTCGCCCGTCGCGGGAGGCGAATCGTCGTCCGCGATCGTTGCCACCCCCTCGGCTCGGGCGAGCGACGCCTTCGTCGGCGACGACAGCACGAAACGAAACGTCTCGTCACCCTCATAGAGAGAATCTTGTGGCACGGAAACAGCGACCGTCTTCGAACTCTCGCCGACGGCGAACGTCAACGTTCCGCTCGCGGCACCGAAGTCGCTGCCAGCGGTTGCGGTTCCGGCGACGGTGGCGTACTTCACCGTCACGATTTCCGTCGCCGGCTTCGAGAGGCTGACAGTGAACGCCGCCGTGCCGCCCTCGCCGACGCGTAAGTCGGCGACCGACAGAGTTGGCAGTTCTGCACCGGATGAGCCATTGACCTTGAAGCCGCTCGGCGCGGCGCCGTTCGCCGGTCCCATGACGAAGCCGAACGATGCGTTGCCGCCCGGAGCGATACTGGCGTTCCAGCCGGAGTTCGTCACGACGTAGTGGTTGCCAACATGGCTGACGATCCTGCCGTCCCACACCGAGGTGATGCTGGCGGCGAAATCGAATTCGACCGTCCAGTTGGCGACCGCCGCCGCATCGGGGTTTGTCAGCTTGACCTGGCCCTGCGCGCCGGAGCCCCAGTCTTGGGTGACGTTGTAGGCCACCGCGACCGCCGGTACCGCTCGGTCTTCCAATTGCTCCAAGTGCGGCCGCACGCGCCGCAGCCATCGTCGATTTGGCATAAAAGTACTCCCGTGAAAGAAATGGGGCGAGGATCCGGGATCGCACGAGGCGGCTTCGACGTCTCAAAGTCGACCGACCTAGGATCCAGGCAATGGGCCGTCATCGAGCGTGAATCGCCGCTGTCCGCCCACCAAGTACTTGTCAAGAATCTGTCATCAATCGCGCGCGAGCGCCGCGGTTCGACATGAAAACCTACCTTCAATCGCAATTTGTCCGATGGCGTGAACTAACGATGGCTGTTGGCGACCAAGCGTCCAGGCGAGACCGCAATCCGCGGGGCTGCCGCGCCGCTGGTGCAGGCCAAGCATTGACATTCATCTCCCGTATGCGCGAAGAGGGATGACAGCGCCGCCATCGAGTTTGCCGATGGGGCCGCCGCCGCGACGGGGCGTGGCGGGTTGTTCTGTACGAACGTCTGGTACAACACCTGGTACGAATTCTGGGTCGCATATCCGCCGAGCGCTCCCAGTGTGGTGAAACTGCGGTTCATGAACGTTTGATTGCTACCGGTGTAAAATGTCCCCATGGCCTCACCCGCTTCTGGTGCGTCAACGTGCTGGAGTCCCCAGGTGTGTCCTGCTTCGTGGATCACGAGATCCGCCATCGAGGCGGCGAGGCTCTCAAGCGGATTGGTCGGGTAATAGTTGCGAACGAAGGCGATGTCGGTGACATCGTCATTGCCGAGATCGACTCCCGAAGCGATGCCCGCAAACCGGCCATTGATCGAGTCCATCCCCATGAAAATCGTGGTCGCGCCTTGCCCTTCGACGGCCTTACCCAGGGTTCGTTGAACGGTCAGGTTGAATGGCCGAAGGTCGTTCCGAACAAGATCGAGAATCCTATTAATGACCTGTTCGCGATCGCTTCGATCGGCGATGAACGGCTGGACGCGGATGCCGTCCCGCTCGGCGTCGTAGCGATTGGTATCCCAATCCAGCCCATTCCTCGAATAGCGAAGCAGATCCGCGCGCGTTAGATCGATGCCGTCGAAATTGATAAACAGCGTGTGACCTTTGACGTTTTCCGGAAGCGGCGGATTGACCGGAGGCGTCGACGGGGCGCTGGGGCCATTGATCGACCACGCATACGTCCCCTGGGGTGTGCCGACATAATTGGTAATGCCGACGAGATACGTCGTCCCCGCTTTCAGAACGAAAGTCATTCGACTGTTGTGGTTTCCCGGGGCCATGTCGTTGTTTCCACCGAAGAGCGTGCCGGTTGTTTGGTAAAGGCGGGTCCTGTAGCCCCGGCGAGGGGTTCTGGGGTTGGCTCTGGGGCCGTAGCCCCGGCGGGTGGTCCCGTAGCCCCGGCTACAGGCCCTGCTGCGGGTGCACGCTCGATCCTGAAAGATGCAGCCTGTGATC
>JBAXFO010000150.1:0-8791 GCA_037139885.1 Planctomycetota bacterium | reverse complement strand
GCCTGACATCGCGCCGAAGGCGTCGTAACGCAGCATTGCCGTATGAGTCACGGCGCCGTCGAGGCGCGCCTCGACCGTGTTCATGCGCGCGTCGAGCTGGGCGCTGGCCTCGTCGAGCCAGTCGCGCAGCGCGATGAATTCCTTCTGCAGGCTTGCGGCGTGCTGCACGATGTCGCGCTCGCTGCCGCCGAGGACGACTTTCTGGCTGGGCCGCACGCGGCGCAGGGCGTCGCGGCCGTTACGGGCCCCGGTCCCGGAGCCGGAGCGGGAGGCAGATTCGTGACGGGAAGCGTGTCGGGTAAACGCGTCGGCGGTTCGGGAAGTTGACCCAAAAGCTGAGCGGCCGCCTTGGCCACGGCCGAACGCGTGGCGTCCTGTTCCTCTTCGCCGATTTTGACCGGACGGGCGCTTTCGGCAGCCGTCACGATGAGCGGCGCCAAGGTTTCCGCGGGCGGCATGGCGAGCGATTCGTTCAGGACGGCGATTTGTTTGATGACGGCCGCCAGTTTCGCTTCGCGGTCGACATCTTTCAAAGACTCAAAATTCGCGGCAGGGGGCGGCGGAGCTTTGGCCGTGCCGCGCAGAACGTCGAGCGCGGAACGCACCGACGTGGGCGTTTGCGGCACGTCTTCCGGGCGGATGCGCGGCTTGACCGCGAACCGGTTGGCAGGTTCCTTCCGCAATAATAACTTCACCGCATCGGCGACTTCGACCGGCATCGCGCCCGCTTCGGCGGCGCTCAGTGGCCGCGGCTTCTCCTCGGCGACCGGTTCGAACGACAACCCGATGGCAACGGCCGGCGCGTCTGCGTTCTCCGGCGCGCTGGGCGAGATGCGCAGGCCGAGGGGTTGGCCGCGACTGGGTTCGGGTTCAAGCAGCGAACGTTGGCTGAGGAAGACTTTGAGGTGGATCGGGACCTCGTCGGCGGCGCTCCGCACGGTGGTCAAGAACGGTTCGGGAGCCCGGAACGCGCTGAGAGGTTGTGACTCACGGGGAAACTGTTCGACATAGGCAGGCACGGCGATGACGGGGAGAAACCCCTGCGCGAACGCCGGCGCAGCGTTCCCCGCAAGACTCGCGAGTGCGAGTATGATCCCCCGGATGGTTCGCCCCGGCCGCCGCATCAAGGCCCTTTCGGCAGGTCAATTCCTTTTTCGAAACATGTCGAAAAAGATTCAAGTTTTTCGCCCCGTAGGTCGCACGTATAACCGACCGGACCGAAAAAGCAATGTCGATTGGCGGAGGAATTCGGGGGAATTCCGAGGCTTTGCGAACGTCTTGACATGGCATGGGGGGTTTCTTATAGCCGGTTGCGAATGTCGATGTTGACGATTTCGGAGGTGAAGCGTGTCGATCCGCCACGGTGTCTTGCTCGCCAGCCTGCTCGCGATGGCCATGAGTGCGCTGAATGTTCGGGCGCAGGTTCCAGCGGTTCCCGCCGTGCCCGCCGTGCCCGCCGCCGTACCTACGGCTCCTGCCGCTCCAGGAAATATCTGGAGCAAGATCATGATGACTCCGGACCAGAGGGCGGCCTGCAAGAAGCGCTGGTGCGAATGCGGCCTCGTGCAATTTATGGGCGCCATGGTCAAGCCGATGACGTTCGCGACGGGCGGCCTCATTAAACCGTGTTGCCCCGGTCCCGATGACGCCAAGCCCGGCGACCTCGCCAAACCCGCCGACAGCGCCGATGGCGCGGCGGCACGCATCAAGGAAGACGAAGCCAACGCGAAAGAACGTCGGGCGAATGTGCGTTACCTCGGCACCGTGGATTGCGCTCGCTACCCCGAAGCCGAAATGGCCCTCATCAACGCCCTACGCACCGACCGCAACGAATGCGTGCGCTGGGAAGCCGCCATCGTGCTCGGACATGGCTGCTGCTGCACGCGCAAAACCATCGAAGCTCTCCGTTTGACGGTCGAAGCCAGCGATAAAGACGGCAACCCGAAAGAGACATCCGGACGTGTGCGTGCGGCTGCCGAGGGATCGATGTACGCGTGCCAATCGGTCGCCGATCTCACGCCCGAGCCGCCGGAGAAAAATCCGCTCGCGCCGGAAAAGAAAGACGATGGCCCCTCCGAAGCTCGGCTTCCCAAACGCATCCGCCCCGTTCCTCTGGCGACGCCCGCGGCTCAGAATCCGGTCCAACCGGCGAGCCTCCAGACGACGCGGCCCGTGACGCCCCCGGTTTCGGAGGTGCAAACCCGGGTGCCCACCGGGCAGCGCGGACTTCTCGATTTGGTGCGCCGCAGCATGGCTGGAGCGGAACCGCCCCGCTAGAAAATTGTTCGCGGCCCCTAAGTGAGACGCGAACCGAACTCAATCGATGAGCACTTCGGCGACTTCGCGTAGCCGCCGTAAAACGCGCGACTTCGCGATATAAACCGCCACGACCGACATGCCGATTTCTTCGCTCACTTGCTCGGCCTTGACGCCATCGAGCGCAACGCGTCGAAACGCCTTGACCGTTTTCGGCTCGAACTCGTCTTCCATCTGATCGAGCAATTTTCGCAACAGAAACGAATCGTGCTGCCGATCCCATTCCTGGGCGAGTTCGCTGCTGGTGTCTTCGAGTTGGTCGGCGAAGGTCTGCCAGTCGGTCGAGTGGCGGCCCTTGTTGCCGCGCCAGTAGATGCGCAGTCGATTGGCCGTGATGGTGCGCAGCCAGGCCCGAAACGCTCCTTTTTGGCCGTTGTGGCTGAACTTCGGCAACTCGCGCACGACGATGGCGAGGACATCTTGCGTGAGGTCCTCGGCATCTTGCAGGGGGGTGTTGTGACGGCGCAGCCAACCCCAGATGAGGGGCTTATAGATGCCGAGCAATTGGTTCCAACAAATTTGGTCGGAGCCAAGCTGCAGGCGCTGAATCAAACTAAGCGATGTTGAGTTCATGGGATACGTTCGCCAATAGACTCACTTCTCGGCTTCGACTTCCCGTCGAAAGCGATTGGCGGCCCCGCTATTTTAGAAAAAATCGAAAAGAGTTGAAAGACTTGGCGTGCGGCGCGCCTTTCTCAGTAAGGGCGGACTGTCAGATGCCATCGGCCTCGGGAGAACCGCGATGAAACCCGTGTCTCACCCTCAAGCCGAGCAACTGCGCGCCTATTCGCTGGGGCGGCTCGACGACAATGCATCGCGCCTCATCGAACGCCATCTCATGAGCTGCGTCGAATGCAAGGAACAACTCTTCGAGGTCCCCGCCTCGGACGATTTCGTCGATTGGCTGCAAAAAGTCCATCGCGAACGCCACGCGAAACCCAACGATGAAACGATGGGTTAGCCGCGGGCGCCGCCCATCACTTTTTCTCGTCCGCCGCCTTCGCGGCCGGATCCGGAATGATGGGCAGGCGCTCGTCGGTGAAGAAATCCACCTTCGGAGCCGGCCCGTTGATCGTGGCGAGGGCCTTAAACACATCGTCCGGAACGCTCGCGTCGATGAAGCGAACCGAGCCGTCGGCCATGATCGCATAGGAGCCGCGTTTGCCCTTGTTGACGATCGGCTTGCCGTCTTTGTCGTTGGAGAGAACAAAGGGGGCGATCGAGTTTTTTGTGGGCACGCCACGCACCGTGCCGCCGCCGCCCGCGATCCAGGGGGAAACGCCGGTGATGCCGTCATAAGGGATTTGCATCATCATGATGACGTTGGCGGCGCCGCGGCCTTTTTGAATCTCTTCAAGGGTTGCGGAGCGGTCGTAGCTGAAGACGCCGCGCGTCTTGGCGGTGGCGGGGTTGTCGCGATTGTCGTCGGCGGCGTCGAGACCGACGCCGGCGATGCCGACCACATGCGTCGTCGCCGGCGAGACGCCGAGGCCCGGCACGAACACGTGACGCGAACTCACGGGATACGAAGCGTCGAGAAACTCCGGCACGATTGTCTTCGCGGCCAACCAGTTCGACGGCTCGCGCCAGCCGCTCGTGAAATCGATGCGCTGATAAAGGCTGTCGTGCCCGAGATAAGGGAGCAAGGTCGTCATCCAGCTCAATCGGTAATAAGGCGTATCGGAGCCGCGGGAGGCGCCGCTCGGGCGTTTCAACGTTCCCGGGGGAAACGAGCCCGGCGGAATCTGGCGTTTCGTGTCGCCCTTCTCCGCGAGCGTCACCGCGGCCTGACCGAGCCGATGTCGGCTCCGCGGGTCGACCGCCAGTTCCACTTCCGAGCGAACCGCAAACACGAACAGGTTCACCAAACCCTGGGTGCGATTGTGCGTGGCCGGGTCGAACGTCAGATCGACGCGAATATCGACGACATGCTCATTCTGCGTCGCCGACCAGCGCGACGGCGCCTCCTTGTTGGCGGGATCGTTCGGATCCAGCACGATGTCCGTCTTGCCGATGTCGACGCGGTGCTTCAGATAGCGGTTGACGTTGCCTGCGAACTCGGGGGCCACGATCTGCTTGGTCACTTTCAAAAGATCGGCCGCCTCCTTTTCCTGGTGGCATTCGAATTCGTTGCGATATTGATAAACGCGTTCGTCGCGCTGCAACAGCGACGATCCGGCCATGGCGAGCCGCGGCTTGCGTTCATCGAGCAGGGCGGTCAGGTCCCAAATTTGCTTGCCGCGCCAGACGAACTTGTTGCGATAATCTTCCGGCAACGAATCGTTCGGCACGCGGGCGGCTTCGAGGTCGCTCGCGGTCGAAAAGAGGCGCTTTTCGGTCGAGCCTTCGTCATTGAATTCCAGGCGATCGAGCATTTCTTTCAACTTTGGCTTGATGGTGAGGTAGCTCAAGCGCAGGCGTTGCCGTTCTTGAACGATGGCGCTCGTGTTGTCGATTTTCTCGACGACCGGTCCCGCGACGGCCGGCCGCACGCTGAACTTCCACGTCAGCGAAGCGAGTTGCCCTTCGCCTTTGAAATCCTTGCCTTCGAACTTGCCGGTGTATTTGAGCGTCGAGCTGAAGGTCATGACGACTTGTTGATCGGCGAGTTCGTAGGTCCCTGAGGTCGTGCCGGCGGGGGTGGTCATGGTGACCTTGTTCCCAGCTTCCACGAAGGTCCATTGCAAAGAGCCGAATTTCGCCCCCGGACGGTTTTCCGTGCCCGCCCAAACCGTGCCGATGAGCGTATCGATCGAGAGCGGACCGAGATCTTTCGGTTCCGCCTTGGGCGCCGGCTCGGTCGAGGGCTGCTTGGGTTCCTGGGTCAAGATCGTGCCGGAAAGCAGCGGGAATTTGAGGTCGTTGGTGAGCAACTCGCGGAGCGGGACTTCGCTCGCAAAGATCATCGTTTGCGGGCCATGAAAGCGGACGAACATCGGCTTGTTTTCGTCGCGGCCCAGATTGCGCAACCACTCGGGCACGCCGATCGCGATGCGGCTCAAATGGTCGAACCAGGGATTCGCCTTCGAAGCCTTGTAATATTCGTGGCCCTTGATGTTCGACATCGCCTTGAGCCCGAACGCCTTCGTCACCGCTTGTTCGTCGATCGGGGCTTTCAAATGAACGACGGTGAACGTCCAGGGCGTTCCCGTGAAGCGATCGGCCCGGACGAAATCGTCGATGTCCGAAATCGCGAAACCGAGCCGGGGCTTGAAGACTCCGTCGGCGAGGCCGCGCTGGTCGCCGACGATGCTGGCGCGATAGGGATTGAAGACATCGAAGACATTTTTGAAGAAGCCGTGAAAGACGTGTTCGGTGTCGCCAGGCAGGAGATTGGTCAGCCAGGGGCCGGACGGAGTGAGCGGGGTGTCGTCGATTTTCGGCGTCGTCGTTTCGATCTTCTTCTTGACTTCGGGCTTCCCCTCCGGCTTTTCCTCGTCGGGATCGTCGACGACCGCGCCTTTCGCGATGAAGGGGGGCGGATTCCGTTTCGGCGGACTGGATTTGCCGAGGATGAAGAACGACGCCAACGCGAGCACCAAGAGGCCGACGCCCCCCAGTCCCAGGCCTACGAACAGTTTCTTGCTCGAGCCGGGCTTGTCGGCGACCGGTTCGTCGACGTTGTCGTCGTTGACGGGAATCGCGCCGGTTTTCCCCGGCTTGCCGGCTTTGACCGGAACGGGCCGCGTCGCGGGAGGCGTGTCGTCGTCCGCCGCCACGCGGGCCGGCTTCTGCACGACGAAGCGATACTTGCAACTGGGACATTCGATTTTTTTGCCGACAAGACTGGCATCGCGAATGGGAACCTGGTGCTCGCAACTGGGGCACTGCTGTTTAAACGCCATCCCCGCCATAGGGGCCGACTCCGAAAAAGAAATGAACTGGCCGCGACGCGACCGCGAAACGCCATTTTAGGATAAAGGGGGATGGGATGAAAGGACATTCGGAGATGGCTTGCCCTCCTTCAATCGGTGATCGTCATCTTCACGGACGTCGGTTCGGCTGAAGCGGCGCGGACGAACACCGTGACCGGTTCGTTCGCGGGAACGCGGAAGCGGAGTTTGGCGCTGTCTTGGGCGAGGAGTTCGGCGGTCGCTTGAAGCTGGCCCGTGGCGGCCGTTTCGTTTTTGGATAAATACGCGGATACGACGAACGGCCCCCCCTTGGCCGACGCTTCAATGCGCAAAACGGAAGCGACCGCGAAAGGCTGGATCTGCACCGGCGTCCCTTTTTGATCGACCGGAGAATCGAAGTCTTTCTCGAAAGACGGCGGCGTGAGGCCGGGAATGAAGATCGTCGCGATGCTGAAGTAGATGATGATGCCGGTGACATCGACGAACGTGGCCACGAAGGGACTGGACGCGAACGCCGGATCGAAACCGAGGCGGCGGAAAACGATCGGCAGCATCGAGCCCACGAGAGTTCCCCAGATACAAATACCCATGACCGCGAAGCCGATGGTCAGCGCGAGTTGATGCCACGTCAAACTATCGCCGATGCCTGGAGTCAAAGCGGCCCGGACATAACCGATCGCCCCGAGCGTGACGCCCAACGCCATCCCCATGAAGATTTCGTGGCGCAAAACGGTGAACCATTGATTGAGGGCGATATGGCCCAGCGCCATGGCGCGCGTGATCAGCGTCGCCGCCTGCGAGCCGGAATTGCCCCCCGTCGAGATGACGAGCGGAATGAACAAGCTGAGAACGACGACTCGTTCGAGAGCGTGTTCGTAATGCGCCAGCGCGGTGAACGTGAGCAGTTCCGCTCCAAACAAGCACGCCAGCCAGACCGAGCGCTTTCGCCAGATGGTG
Organism: Planctomycetota bacterium; assembly: GCA_037139885.1. Lineage (GTDB taxonomy): Bacteria > Planctomycetota > Planctomycetia > Gemmatales > Gemmataceae > JAIEPT01. The sequence continues at coordinate 1,664 of JBAXFO010000150.1, read as the reverse complement.
ACGAAATTCGCCTCAAGGTAGTTTTCCGTAAGGCTGTTGACGGCGCCCATGTGATGCGCGTCTTCGGTCGCTTCTTTCACGACCACGTCGATCACGTCGTCGTGCGTGACGATGCCGATCAAGCGATCGTCGTTGTCGACCACCGGCAGCGCGATCAAGTCGTAGCGCGCCATGATCTTCGCGACGTTTTCCTGATCCTCGCTCGGCTTCACGCTGACGACGTTCTTCTCCATGACATTGCGAACGAGAGCTTGCCGGGCGGCGAGGACCATCTTGCGCAGCGTCATGACGCCTTGCAGTTTTCGCTGTTCGTCGAGCACGAAAACGTAGTAGATCGTTTCGCTATCGGGGGCTTGCAGACGCAGCCGGTCGAACGCCTCGGCGACCGTGATATTGCCCGGCACCCAGGCGTAATCGGTCGTCATCAAGGCGCCGGCGGTGTTCGGCTTTTGCGCTTGCAGGGTGGCGATGTCGCGGCGGTCGGCTTCGTCGACGAGCCGCAACAGATTCTCGGCCGCCAGGGGACGCAGGCGGCGTAAGAGGTCGACGCGGTCGTCGTGCGACATCTTTTCGATGAGCCGGGCGACCTGGGCCTGGCCCGAGCCCTCCACCATCTTCACCTGCCAGTCGAGCGGGAAATATTCGAAGATGGCGGCCTGGGTTTTAAAGCTTGTGTAAGACAGAAACTTCCAGACATCTTCGACCGAAAACTCCCCCTCCAGCGTCTCGGCCACGGTCGCGGGATGCAGCGTTTCGCAGAACGCCTGAATCTGCGCCGGATCGTTTTCCTCGAGCATCAACCGGACTTCGGGGCCGAACAACGGATGGGACATCATCGCCTCACTGTCTGCGCCGAACGCCGCACGAACCGCCATCGGTTACGACATTCGCCAATCGCGGCCACGCTTCGGCCACGCCAGATGATAAGATATGATTGTTATCGGACAGAACGAGCGAATGCATGACCTTCACGAAATCTCCACCGCGACGATCCCTCCCCTTGATGAGCGACCCCGCTCCGCTCGCGCCGACGACGCGTGCCGAGATGCTCGCGCGCGGCTGGGACGCCGTCGATGTCGTGTTCGTCACGGGCGACGCCTACATCGATCACGCCAGCTTCGCCATGGCGATCCTGCACCGCGTGCTTGAAGCGGCCGGCTTTCGCGTGGCCATTCTCAGCCAACCCGATTGGCGTTCCTGCGAACCCTGGCGGCAGTTCGGCAAACCCCGGCTGTTCTTCGCCATCTCCGCCGGCAACATGGATTCGCTGATCAACCACTACACCGCGAACAAGAAAGTCCGCAACGACGACGCCTATTCCCCCGGCGGCCGTATCGGTCTGCGCCCCGATCGCGCGACGTTGCCCTACTGCCATCGGGCGCGGGAGGCGTTCGCCGGCGTGCCGATCATCGCGGGGGGCGTCGAGGCCTCGCTGCGCCGGCTCGCCCATTACGATTACTGGAGCGACACCGTCCGCAAGTCGATCTTGCTCGACGCCAAGGCCGATCTCGTCGTTCACGGCATGGGCGAAGAGATCATCGTCGACATCGCCCAACGCCTCGCGGCCGGGCAGACCGTGAAGCAGCTCCGCGATCTGCGCGGCGTCGGCTACGTTCTCGGCGCCAGCGAAGCTCCCGCGGCGACGCTCTTGCGAACCTCCGAAG
>JBAXFO010000149.1:0-8802 GCA_037139885.1 Planctomycetota bacterium | reverse complement strand
CCCGGGGCTACAGCCCGCTGCTGGGGCAGAATGCAGCGCCTCGTGCTCGCTGAGATTTTCGAAACGATTCCGCGAAGAACGCCAACGAGCGGCCCCAGGATCACGATAGATTTCCTCGCGATTGGCGTTTGACATCTCCGCGGAACCGGGTAAACTGATAATTGGATGTCTCGGTCCAATTACATTCCCAACACTCGTTTGCCATGTTCAACCGACCTTGCCTCCTCCTGGCCTCCGTCTTTCTCGCCCTCCCGGGCGTCGCGCGTGCCGACGACGACTTCGAGCGTCCGCCGATCCATTACAGCAAGGCCAAGCCGAACGATCGGGTCGCTCGATTGCAAGAGAAGCTCGATGCGGGCAAGGTCCGTTTGTCGTTTCACAGCGAACGCGGTTATTTGGCTGACGTTCTGGATGCGCTTCAAGTCCCGGCATCGTCGCAGACGCTGGTTTTCTCGAAAACGAGTTTGCAGCGTCAACGCATCAGTCCGTGGACGCCGCGAGCCATTTATTTCAGCGACGACGTTTACGTCGGTTTCTGCCGGGCGGGCAACGTCCTGGAGATCAGCGCCGTCGATCCGCAACTGGGAGCGGTCTTTTACACGCTCGATCAGGACGATGTCGACCGGCCGAAATTCGTGCGGCAGACCGATGCCTGCATGCTCTGCCACGCCTCATCGCAGACGAGATATGTTCCGGGACACACTCTTCGTTCCGTCTTCACCGACCGCAGCGGCGAAGCGATCTTGTCGCTGGGCACGGTACGCGTCGATCAGACCACCGCGTTCGACCGACGCTGGGGCGGTTGGTACGTCACCGGCTCCCACGGCAAACAGACGCACCTGGGCAACCTGATCGTCAAGAATCGCAGCGACCGCGAGACCCTCGCCAAGAATCCCGACGGCCAAAACATCACGTCGCTCAAGCCCTTCTTCGACACCTCCAAATATCTGACGCCGCACAGCGATATCGTCGCCCTCATGACGCTGGAACATCAAGTCGAGGCTCAGAATCATCTGGCTCGAGCCAGCATACAAACGCGTCTCGCGTTGCACGATCAGGAACGGCTCGATCAGGAGTTGGGCCGGGCGTCCGATTCGCATTCGGAAACGACCGAACGCCGCATCAAGAGCGCGGGCGATCCGCTCGTGCGCTATCTCTTGTTCAGCGATGAAGCCAAAATCACCGACACGATCGAAGGGACATCGACGTTCGCCGTCGATTTTGCGAAGAAGGGCCCGCGCGATGCGAAAGGGCGATCGCTGCGCGAGTTTGACCTGGAACGCCGGCTCTTCAAATATCCGTGCAGTTATCTCATTCACTCGGAAGCGTTCGAGCAATTGCCCCAGGCGATGAAGGAATACGTCTACCGGCAAATGTATAATGTCCTCACGAACCGCTCGTCGCTGCGCGGCTTCGATCACCTGAGCGCCGACGACCGCCAGGCGATTCTGGAAATTCTGCGTGACACGAAACCCGACTTGCCCGACTTTTGGCGGAAGCAGCCATGACCGACATCTGTCCCCTCTGCGGCAGCACAGCGGTCCTTTTGCAAACGCGCGACGAGTTGGAAGACGTTCCCGATTTGAGCAGCCCCACCGCGACAATGCGCCTTGCCGTGAAGGTGGAAGAGTATCGCTGTCAGAATCTCAGATGCGAACACGAGTTCGAGACGATCCTGCGCGAGCCGGCGGCTTGAGGATCCTCGGATACGTATTTACCCCAACGGGGTTACATCCCATAGCCCAGGGTCGCGGAAGCGCACCCTGGGGAAAGCGGCCCAAGGTTCGAGATATCCCGAAGGGATTACATCGCCGTTAACGGTCACGGCGATGTATCCCCTTCAGGGAAAATCGTCGCCATCGATCGATCCCAGGGTGCGCTTACGCGACCCTGGGCTATGGGATGCAACCCCGTTGGGGTAAATACGTATCGCAAATCGCAGCGCCGAGGCGCGAAACATCACTTCTTTTCGTTCGCCCGTTTGCGGAGATCCTGGGCGCGGCGCTGCAAGCTTTGAAAGTAGTCCGACTCCGTCACTTCCTCCACTTGTTTCGCCTTACGGGCTTCGTCGATTTCGATTTTGAGCTGTTGCACTTGCGTCTTCAAACGTTGCTCGCGGGCCTGGACTTCGCGGCCCATGCGTTGGAAGACGCGGGCGAGCTGACCCAGAGCGTCGGGACGAGCGGCCACGCCTTCAAGAGCCCCTTCGTCGAAGCCGCCGGTTTCGACGGCGGCGGCGGCGTTGGTCACGAGACCGACATTGTGCAGATATTCGAGTTCCCGATCGCGATGACGTTTCTTTTGCAGGCAGGCGTTGACGCGGGCCCGGAGGAGCACCGGGTCGAAGGGCTTGGGCAGAAAGTCTTCGGCTCCCATCTCGATGCAGCGGACGACGCTGTCGATCTCGTCGAGCGACGAGATCATGATGACCGGGATGTCGCGCCCGGCCACGGTCGATTTGACGTGCTCGAGGACCTGGAAGCCATCCATCTCGGGCATGAGGATGTCGAGCAAGACGAGATCGAGGCCGCCGCCGGCGATGCGCGCGAGGGCCTCTTTGCCGTCGCCCGCCATGAGCACGGTGTGGCCTTCCCGTTCGAGGCGGCGGCGCAACAGATCGCGGTTGCCGGCCACGTCGTCGACGACGAGAATCTGCGCGCCGCTCGACGCGACGTTGGCCGCGCCCTCGCCCTCTTCGGTTGTCGACTCGGAAGGGCCGATGTCGGCGTGCTGAACGAGGCTGCTGCCGAGAAACCGTTGCAGATCGTTGACGGCATGTTGAATCTTTTTGAGATCGCCGACGATGGCGGCTTCGTTGGCTGCGGTCGCGCGGGCGATGAGCTCCGTCAACGTCGTTGTCGCCGTCGTCGCCGGAGCGTGCAGGTCGTGAATCAACGCTTCGAGGATCGCGGGGGACAGATCTTCGAGATCCGTCGGCAGATGTTGGGCGATGACTTCGAGGAGGCGTTTGCCCTGGCCGAGAAGGAGCTCGACCGGTTCGGCGAGGGCCGCGGGGCCGTCGTCTTGCACGGTTTCGAGGATCATTTCCCCGTAGCCTTGCAGGTGGTTGACGTACGTGCGCAGGTCGTGCCGCAAACGCGACACGGTGAGTGGACCGGGAGCCGTCATGATTTCTTCAAGAGTTTATCGATCTTTTCCAGGAGCCGGGGGAGTTCGATGGGCTTGGTGTCGTAATCTTCGCAGCCGGCGGCGAGGGCCTTGGCGCGGTCGTCGGCCATGGCGTGAGCGGTGAGGGCGAGCACGGGAATGGGGCGGGTCTCGGCGTCGGCCTTGATGAGCGCCGTGGCTTGCAAACCGTCCATGACGGGCAGGCTGAGGTCCATGAGAATCAGATCGGGCTTTTCCGATTTGGCCTTGGCGACGCCCTCGCCGCCGTCGACCGCGATGACGACCGTGAAGCCTTTGCGTTCGAGCCGGCGCGACAGCATGTCGCGATTCATTTCATTGTCTTCCACGAGCAAAATCTTCGGCATAGCGAAACTCCATTGCGGGCGCGACCGAACTGGGCGCCTCCCCTCGCCATCATCATTTTACGCGGTCACTTCGCTTTGCTGCGGAAGAATCATGGTGAATGTCGAACCGCGGCCATGTTCGCTCTCGACGGTGACGTCGCCGCCCATAAGCCGGCACAGCTTGCGCGTGATCGCCAACCCCAGGCCGGTGCCGCCATATTGCCGGGCGATGGTGGCGTCGGCCTGGCTGAACGATTGAAACAGCCGCGCCAGCTGCTCGGGCGACATGCCGATGCCCGTATCCGACACGCGCACGCGGACCCAGCCCTTGTCGTTGTCGACGATCGGATCGACATCGAGCGTGATCGTTCCCTTGCTCGTGAACTTGCTGGCGTTGCTGAGCAAATTGAACATGCACTGCCGCAGGCGCAGCGAATCGCCGACGACGGCGGGGACGTGGGACGCCATCTTGAGATCGAGAACGTTGCCGTTCTTTTCGATGAGCGGGGCCACCGTGCCGACGACATCGGAGATCAACTCTTTCAGATCGAACGTTTCGCGCACGAGGGTGAGCTTGCCCGCTTCGATCTTGGAAAGATCGAGCACGTCGTTAATGAGGGCGAGCAGGTGTTTGCCGGCCGCGAGAATCTTTTTGAGATCGGGAGCGATGTCGTCGAGCCCGTCTTCCTCGGCCTGCTCGGAGAGCATTTCGCTGTAGCCGATGATGGCGTTGAGCGGCGTGCGCAGTTCGTGGCTCATGCTCGCCAGAAATTGGCTCTTGGCCCGATCGGCCTCGGCGGCGGCGTCCCGCGCCAGACGCATCTCGAACGCCGATTCGACTTGCTGTTTGTTGATGAGCTGAATGCTCACGGTCGACGCGATCACCTGCACCATCTTCGCTTCGAGCGAACCCAGGTTGCGGCTGCGCAAAGAAAAACCCCGAGAGCCGTAAAGAGCTCCGACGACTTCTTGCTTGTCGTCGAGAATCGGCGAGGCCACGAGGGCATGCACGTTGAGCAGGCTTTCCGTCCCCGATTTGAGCGGGCAGGGCTGGAAGAACGTTTTCTTGTCGCGGAGCAGCGATTCGAGAATGGTCTGACTGAAGTCGCGGCCGCCGCCGCCATCGTCTTTATAAGCCCGCGCCACCACGTTCCATTGATGATTTTCGCGCAAAAGAACCAGGCCGCGATCGAGGCCGATCAGAGCGACGAGCATGCGCGTGATGTGGTCGTAATAGTCCTTCGTCCCTGGGGGAATCTGTTGCAGGGCGATCACCGACTCGAAATACGTCGTCAACTTCTCCGCCGAGGGGGGCGCTTCAAGGCTCAAAAGGCCGGGACGTTTCATGTCGCCGACGGGGCTGAACGCGAAGGTCGGATCGACCGCGACGAGCTCGTCGTCGCCGGCGACGGAGGAGGGATGCACGATGCTGACGCGCGTATTGCCGATGCGAAAGGCGGCGGGAAGGACGAAGAGCTTGGTCTCGCCGGGAGCCACGGGCTCTTTGCCTTCGACGTTGATGCGGGCCTTGCTCGAAAGGTTTTCGATGTTGACGACGCCCTCGTTGATTTCTTCGAGGCGGACGTGGTCTTTGGAGACGAACAGATCGAGCACGACGCAGCGCATGACGCCATTGCGTTCGGGGCCGCGGCCGATCTCGAGCGGACCCGATTCGTGTTCGAATTCGCGCGTGCCTTCTTCGTTCTTGATCGTCAAACGCAGCATGGCGTCTCCCGTTCGCGTGACCGGCGGCACCATCATCCTATGAGTTGGTTCGCGGCGTCGTTCGCCGCCTCAAAGCTTGAGCGAGAGGCGGATGCGTGCGGTCTGCCCCGGATCGAGCGTGACGGCGCTGACGGCCCGGCGCCGCGTCGAGGCGGCGGGCTTCTCCGACACCACGGTATATTTCCCAGGAGGCAGTTTTTCGAACGCGAACGCCCCTTCCGCCCCCGATTTCTTCTCGGCCAGCTTGTTCCCCTTCGCGTCGAGCAGAACGACCATCAAGCCCGGTTGCGGAATCTCCCCTTCGACGACGTTCCCCTGGATCGAACCCGGCTCGTTCTTTACGGGATCGAAATCGACGAGCTCGACCGTCCCCTTCGCGAACGCCGTCAGGCCCACGCGGTTGATGAACTGCACGCCGATCGGGACCGACCCCTTTTTGTCCGACGGCAGTTGCAGCTTGCCCGCCCAGACATCGTCTTTGCCAGGCACGAGGTCGCCGTTCGTCGTCACGGCTCCCGCGGGAATCTTCTTATCTTCGCCCGGAGCGCCCAGGAAGAAGATCACCTCGCGGATGCCGACGCCTTTGTCTTGCCCGGTCGCCTTCACGAGCAGGTTTTGGCCGAGCTGGGCTCGTTTGGGCAAGTCGATGAAGGCGACTTTCTCCGGCGGCTGATTGTCGAATATCACGGTGTGATCGACGGGGGGGACGACATCTTGCCCCTTGTCCGCGAGCAAGCGGGCGTGCACGATCCGTTCGCCGCGAATGGCGACCTGTTCGAAGCCGACGACCCAGTCGCCTGTGAACGGCTCGAACTCCAGGCCGCCATCCGACGGGCGCACGGCAAAGCCGATGCCTTGTTGCCGTGCGGGGAGTTGGGCGTGGCGCAATTCCGCTTCGAAGGCGGCGTCGCTGTAGCGTCCCAGGCCGACGTCAAGTTTGGCGCCGGTGGGGGGATTGTCGACTTCGATCACTCCCTGCCAGGGGCCATCGGTGCGGAAATAGCGCTCGGAAATCACGCGCAGCGAGGGGCGGTCGTCTTCGCGCGGCGTGGTCGGTTCGCCGAAGCGGGCGTACGTGACGCGGAAAACGATGGCGCGGGGGATGCCGTCGATGGTGAGCGTGCAGACGCCGTCTTCGTCGGAGCCGGGCTCGAATTCGAGATCGCTGGCGTAAAGTTTGATCTCGTCGCCGGGGCTGCGCAGTTCGCCGCGGAAGACGCCATCGCGAACCGCCTTCAAACCCGGAATGCGCTTCTTCGGCAACACGAGTTCGACGACGCACGGCGGACCGGTCAAGGCGGCCCCGCCGCGAACGGTGAGTTCGAGCTTGTTCTTCGGGCGATCGGGCCCGGCCGGTTCGAAGCGAATGCTGGGCACGCGGACATATTCGCGCGGCGACGCCTGCGTCACCTTCACTTCGCGATCGCTGAGAACCTCGTTCGAATCTTTATCGACGACGCGGAGCTGGAGCGGGCCGTCGAGCAGCGGCAGTTCGCTCGACGCGAGCGGCTCGTCTTTTTCACGCTTGGGGAGCTTGTCTTTGGGCAGACCCGGAAACGGGATGCGGCTCGTTTGCCGGGGAGCGACGGCGACGGCGACCACGCCGCCGGGAACAAGTTGCTTGTTGACGCGCAATTCGACCTGGAGATTGCGGGCCTTGTCGGTGCCGTTGCGGACGAAGAGATAAAAGGTTTGCTTCCCCTTGCTGGGCCGCAACCGCAGATCGGCGAGGGGCGTGGCGGGTTGTTGTGGATTGGAACTGAGGATCAACTCGACGCGCTCGGGATTGGGCAGGTAAGGCAGCGTGACGCGATGGAACGACGACCGCAGGCCGTTTTGCACGCGCACGAGAAAGCCGAGCGGGCGGGGAGCGGTCGAGAGCTCGGCGCCGGGTTGCAAGGTGACGGTGACGCCGAGGGGAACGACGTTGGCGGTCGCGGTTTTCGGGTCGGGGGGCTCAAGGCGGGTCTTGTCGAGAGTGACGCGGAGCCATTCATCGTCGGCGAGAATGGCGGACGCGTCGATGGGGCCGGGGAAAGGGAAGCCGAGGAATTGCACGGGGATGTCGGTCGTCAGGCTCGGCTTCGCGGGGTTGATCTCGACCGGAGTCGCCTTGGCGGGGAGGACGATGTGCGGCCCGGGCGGGGGCGTGAAATCGCGCAGAGCGAACGCGGCCCGGGCGAAGAAGGCAGGGGCGTCGGGGTCGCGGCTTTCGAAGCGGAAGAGATCGCCCAGCCAGCCCCATTGCTGGGTCTGGGCCTGGCGGCGTGGGGCGGCGGTGGCCTGGACGAGGCCGTTCGTGATGTTGAGTGGACGCAGCCAACCGGGCCAAACGCGGGCCATGCGTTCGCGCGGGGCGGGACGAACTTCGCCGGTCCACTGCGTCGGGAGAAATTGGGTCCAGGATTGCCGTAAGGATTCCGCCACTCCATGCAGGGCGGGCGGGGGCTCGGCGGAGTCGGCCGGCAACGCCTCGGCCGCCTGCTTACGCAGCGCTTCGAGCTGATTCGCCTTGGCGGCGGCCAGTTGCAGAAGAGCGAGGCCGCGGCGAAAACGCTCCGCCACGCGGGCGCCTTCCTGGCGGGAGAGCCGTTCGGCGTCGCCGAGCCGGGCGGCGCTTTCGGGAGATTTCTGTTTGTCGTCGAGATCTTGATCGGCGGTTTTCTTGGCGAGCCGGGCTCCGAGGTCGCGGCACGTGGCCCAGAGTTCGGCCCGGCGTTCGGCTCCGGCCCAGGGGACGAGGAAATTCGCCTCGAGCGCGACATACTGGCTGCCGGCGCCATCGGGCCCTTTCGCTTGCTTGATGAGATCGTCGAGCGTGGCCGCGGCGAACGGTTGCTGCAACGTTTTCAGAAGGCCGCGCAACTCCTGGCTCTTTTGACCGATCTCGTCGAGAGCCAGGCGGGGCGTGCGGGCGTCGAACAACGGTTCCAGGAGCGTCGCGAGTTCGTCGGCGGCCTGCACGGCTTGCAACCATGCGGCGTCGTCGGCGTTGGCGGCGTCGATCCAGCGCGCGAGCCAGGGGAGTTCGTCGAGAGCTTCGTCGAAGGTGCGCTGGGCTCGTTCGAGCGTTTCTTGACGAGCCAAAAGCAGATCGTAAGCCGCGAGCGCTTCTTCGATGGTTCGCTCGGCTTCCGCGAGGGGAGCGAAACCGCGCGAGAAAAAGAGGACATCGGCATCGTGGCGTATTTGGGCGGCGGCGTCGGCGTTGTCACGCAATCCGTGCGACGCTTGCGCCCGGCTCTGCGCCAGCGTGGCCCGGCGGGTCAGTTCGAGAACCTTCCGCACGCTGCGCACGGGCCATTGTTCGTCGCGCATGCCTTGAGCCATGTCGGCGAGGCGGCGGATCATCAGCGTTTCTTCGTAACGGGGCTCGGGGTCGCGTTCGCTCAAAAAGCGATCATAAAGCTGTAACGTATTGCGGCGCGGAAACGGGTCTTGCACCGCCGCGGCGAAGATCGCAAGGCTCAAGGCGAGGTCGGTTTGCGTTTTCAAGAGCGGGGCGACATCGTCGAGAATCTTGGCGGCCGCCTTCTCGGCGTCCTCGGCCTTGGGGTTTTTCCGCTGGGCCTCGTCGAGTTTCTTGACGATGTCTTCGAGAGCC
>JBAXFO010000148.1:0-8817 GCA_037139885.1 Planctomycetota bacterium | reverse complement strand
CAGCATGGACGAAACGCTGGCGCTGCCGAGCGGATCGACGGTGTTGACGGCGCCGGTCTCGTAGGCGAGCACTTGCTGAGTTCGCAGGGCGAGCGTCGCGGCGTGTTCGCTCGGCAGCGCCAGCGTTTCGTCCATGCTGTTGGTGTGCAGCGATTGGCAGCCGCCCAGCACAGCCGCAAGCGCCTGATACGCAACGCGGATGAGATTCACTTCGGGTTGCTTGTCTTGCAAGCTGCAGCCGGCGGTTTGGGCGTGGAAGCGGAGCTTACAGGAATTGTCCGACTTGGCTTTGTACTTATCGCGCAGGGTCTCCGCCCAGAGAACGCGGGCGGCCCGGTATTTGGCGATCTCTTCGAAGATGTCGTTGTGGGCGTTGAAGAAGAAGCTTAAACGGGGAGCGAAGGAGTCGATGTCGAGGCCGCGTTCCAGGCAGCGTTCGACGTAATGAAAACCGTCGGCGAGCGTGAAGGCGAGCTCTTGCACGGCCGACGAACCGGCTTCGCGGATGTGGTAACCGCTGATGCTGACGGAGTTCCATTGCGGCACTTCGGCGGCGGTGAAGTCGATGAGATCGCAGACCAGGCGGACCGATGGCTCGGGCGGGAAGACGACTTCGTTTTGCGCGTGGAACTCTTTGAGGATGTCGTTTTGGATGGTGCCGCGGAGCTTACGCCAGGGGGCGCCGTGTTGCCGGGCGCTGGCGAGATAGAACGCCATGACGACGAGGGCGGGGGCGTTGATGGTCATCGATACGGAGACTTCGGCGAGATCGATGCCTTCGAAAAGTTGGGACATATCGTCGATGGTGTCGACGGCGACGCCGAGCCGGCCGACTTCGCCGAGCGAACGCGGATCGTCGCTGTCGAGGCCCATGAGCGTGGGCAGGTCGAAAGCGGTACTGAGTCCTGTCTGGCCCTTGGAGAGGAGAAATTTGAAGCGTTCGTTGGTTTGGCGGGCGGAGCCAAAGCCGGCGAATTGCCGCATCGTCCAGAGCCGGCTGCGGTAAAGCGAGGCATGCACGCCGCGGGTGAAGGGGAACTGGCGGGGATAGCCGAGGTCGACGGGGCCGCCAAGATCGTCGGGCGTGTAGAGAGGTTCGATGCGGACGCCGCTGACGGTGGTGGGGGGTTGGGGGCGTTCGGGAACGGCGCCGAGGTCGGCCTGCCAACGCTCACGTGGAGTGGTCATGCGAGATCCTTTTGGGGGGACGAGGCGATTGTCATTATAGCTGGCGCGGATCGGGGTATCCCTGGGATTCATGGGGCGGGAGTTTTATGCGGATTCGCCCGCGAGCCAGCCGGTGCTCCAGGCAGCCTGGAAGTTGTAGCCGCCGATGGGGCCATCCAAATCGAGCACTTCGCCGGCCAGGTAAAAGTTCGGAACGAGCTTGCTCATCATGGTGCTCGAATGAACTTCGCCGAGGGGGACGCCGCCCGCAGTGACCTCGGCTTTGCCGAAACCCATCGTGCCGGAAAGGGCGATGCGGGTGCGCTTGACCGCGCGGACGAGAAGTTGGCGGTCCTCTTTCGTCAGGCCGGCGGCTTTGCGGTCGCGCGGTAGGCCGGCGGCGTCGAACAAGGGATCGATCAACCTTCGCGGCAGCGGTTCGGGCAAGATCGTCGCAAGCAACTTCCTACCGTCGGCGAGGGCGGCGTCGCGGATCGTCTCCTCCAGTTTGAGATCGGTCATTGGCGGCAGGAAATCGAATTCGAGTTGGAGCGATGCGGCGCGAACATGACCCGTGACGACCCGGCTCACATCGAGAATCACGGGACCAGTGAGGCCGAAATGGGCGAACAACATCGAGCCGCGGCGTGCGATCAGACGCTTCTCGCCTTCGAGAATGGCGACGCCGGTATCGGGGATCGTGATGCCGCGGAGTTCCGTGACCCAGGGGACGTGCGTTGTAATCGGCACGAGGGCGGGGCGGAGCGGGATGAGCGAATGGCCCAGGGCTTGCACGAAGCGATAGCCATCGCCGGTGGTGCCGCTGCCGGGGAAGGATTGGCCGCCGGTCGTCAAAATGACCTTCTCGGCGACGAGCGTGCGCAGCGGCGTGACGATGGCGAAACGGTCGTCGACGCGGCGGATGTCCAGCACGGGTTCGCCCAGCGCGAGGGGGACGCCGATGCGTTCGATGCGGGCGAGCAAGGCCCCGAGCACATCGGCCGCCTTGTTGCTGACGGGGAAGATCTTGCCGTTCTCTTCGATCTTGGTGGCGACGCCTTCGTCGTGAAAGAATTGCAGCGTCCGTTCGACGCTGAACGCGGCCAGGGCGGAGTGCAAGAATTTCCCAGGAGGTCCGTAGGCCTGGACGATGCCGCGATTATCGGTGTCGTGCGTGATGTTGCAGCGCGTGCCGCCGGACATCAGAATCTTGACGCCTGCCCGGCGATTCTTTTCGAGGAGGAGAACGCGTCGGCCTCGTTCGCCCGCGCGGATGGCGGCCATCAGTCCCGCCGCTCCGGCGCCGATGACGACGACTTCCCAGGTGTTGTCGGCGACATCCATCATGTCTGCCGATCCCGCGTCCGCCATGAAGTCACGAGGAAACCGGTCAACATCACCGCCAACGCCCATTGCACGGTGTGAGCCCACAGATACGCCCGGTGCAGGGGCCGAAAGCCGCTCTCGACCGCGAACTCCGCCGGATCGAGCAACGCGTCCAGACGTGGATGCAAACCGAACAGCGCCGCCTGACAGAGCACGATGCCGAGCCACAACCCCCAGGCGATCCGCCGACGCCGGGGCTGGGGATCGGCGCACGCCGCCATTTCGATGGCGATGAGTCCTAAACAAACGACCGAGGCGCCGTTCATCCAGACCGTCACGCGCCGCGTGATGAAGCCTTGCTGCCGATGGCCGATGACATCTTGCGCCGTGGGCACGACGGCGGATGCGTAGAAGAGAAACCCGCCCTGCCAAAACATGAGCGACCAGAGCAAGATCGTACGCCAGGAAATCGCGAGAAGGCTGCGGAGCATTCTCTTGTTTAATGAGAACGCCCGCGGCGCGCGTAGATGAAGGTCTGCCGAATGGCGCGTTCGCCTATTCCACCCATTGCACCGGTTGCGGAAAGATTTCGTCCGCGGGACGTTTGCCGGCGTCGACGCGGCCGCTGCCGGCGAAGCGGCTGATCGCCTTCACGCTCATGTCTTGATCGCAAGCGATCTGGCAGCTCAGCCGGATCCCCTTGAGGCCGCGGGCGTCGAGCAACGTCTTTTCGGCGAGGGTTTTCTTTTCGGGTTCGCCGGCGACGAATTCGACGCGGCAGGTCGTGCAGCGGGCGTTGCCGCCGCACGCGTGGAGTTGATCGATCTTGGCGTCGTCGACGAGGGCGTTGACGAGGCGCTTGCCGGCGGGGACTTCGAAGGAGCCGGCGCCTTCCACGGTGAGGGTTGGCATGATGGAGGGAACTCCGTGATGGTCGGGTCGGTTGAATGACGCTTATTGTAGTCGGGAAATGTGCGTTGGGGAGCAAGCGGCCTCAGCCCACCAATGAGGCCGCGCCAAGGAGGCGGCGCCCCGCTCCGGCGATTCGGACGTTTCTTTCTGCCCGCGCTTCGCGATAATACGTTCATGGCCACTCGCCCCCTGCCGAGCGACCTCAAAGATTTACCTCCCTGGTTGGAGGCGGGCGAGGGGTTCGCGCAGGTTTTGGCGACTTTGAAAGCCCGCCATGCCGCCACCATCGACGGCGCCTGGCATTCGGCCGCCTCGCTCAGCGTGGCGACGCTCGTTCGCCATGCCCCGGCCACCGTTCTCGTCGTTCTCGCTCATCCGCGCGATCTCGATTCCTGGGCCGAGGATCTGGCCAGCTATACCGGCATCGCGTCATTCACCTTCCCCGCCTGGGATTCGCTCCCGAACAAGGAAACCGTCCGCGACGATATCGGCGGCCAACGTCTCCGTCTCATCCGCCGGCTCGATGGCGATACGTCGCCGCGGCTGATCCTCACCACGATGCCGGCTCTGTTGCAACCCGTGCCGACGCGCGAACAACTTGCCGCACGCCGCAAGAAGCTGCGGACGGGGCAGACGCTTCCCCCCGAAGATCTCGTCAAATGGCTCGTCAGCCGTGACTTTCAACGCATGAACGCGGTCGAAGTCGCCGGCGAATTCTCTCAGCGGGGCGGCATCATCGATGTCTTCTCCCCCGATGCCGAGGCCCCCTTCCGCATCGAATACTTCGGCGACGACATCGAATCGATCCGCCAGTTTTCTCCCGAAACGCAGCGCAGCCTCGGCGATTTGCAAGCCGTCGAACTCACCGCTCCCGGCCTGCCCGTGCAAGGCGGCGACGGCATGACCGGCCACCTCACCGACTATCTGCCCCCCTCCTCATGGACCGCCCTCGTCGAAATGAACGACCTGGCCGAACAGGGAAAGTTCTATCTCGAACGCGTGCCCGACGTGGCGGGTCTGTTCTCGCCCCATGCCGTATTCAAGCTGCTCACGCAATTCCCGAACGTGCACATCACCTCGCTGCCGACGACGAGCGTCGAGACGATCTGCCATCTCCGCGTCGAATCGGTCGAACGCTTCAGCGGCGACGTGACCAAAGTTCGCGAAGAACTCGATGTGACCGCGAAACACGATTGCGTCGTCATCGCCTGCCACAACGAGGCGGAAAAGAAGCGCCTCGGCGATGTGCTCGCGGCAAGCGCTCTCGCAAAGGCGGGCCGTTTAAAACTCGTGCTCGGACATGTGCACGCGGGGTTTCGCTTAGTCCTGGGCGATGAAGGCGCCGCCACGCTCGGCGCCGACAGCGACGCGAGTTTCCGCGGCCTGGTCGTCATCGGCGATCACGAACTCTTTCATCGCGAAAGCGCCCCGTCGATTCTGCCGCGGCGCCGGCTCGAATCGCGCGCCATCGATAGTTTCCTCGATCTGCAAGAAGACGACCTCGTCGTCCATCTCAGCCATGGCATCGCCCGTTTTCGCGGCATGCATCTGCTCGAAAAGAACGGGCATACCGAAGAACACCTCATCCTCGAATTCGCCGGCGGCACGCTCGTTTACGTCCCCGTGTCGAAGATCGACCTCGTGCAGAAGTACGTCGGCGGTTCGAAAGCCGATCCCGAACTCTCCAAGCTCGGCGGCACGAGCTGGCAGAAAAAGAAGGAACGCGCCGAAGCGGCCGTGCTCGATCTCGCTTCCGAAATGGTCGAACTGCAAGCCCTCCGCGAAGCCCAGCCCGGCACCGCCTTTCCCCCCGATACCGACTGGCAGCGCGAATTCGAAGCCGCCTTCCCCTACGAAGAAACGCCCGACCAACTCACGACCCTCGGCGAGATCAAGCACGACCTGCAAAAGTCGCGCCCCATGGATCGCCTCCTGTGCGGCGACGTCGGCTACGGCAAAACCGAACTCGCGCTCCGGGCCGCGTTCAAGGCCGTCGACAATGGCCGGCAGGTCGCCATCCTGGTCCCGACAACGGTGCTCGCCGAGCAACACTTCCGCACGTTCTCGGCTCGCCTGGCGGAGTATCCCTTCACCGTCGATTCGATCAGCCGTTTCCGTTCCGCCGGCGAGCAGAAAAAGATTCTGAAGCGCCTGGGCGAAGGCAAGATCGACATCATCGTCGGCACGCACCGCATCGTCAGCGCGGACGTCAAGTTCAAGGATTTGGGTCTCGTCATCATCGATGAAGAGCAACGCTTTGGGGTCGAACACAAGGAAAAGCTCAAACAACTGCGGCAAATGGTCGATGTGCTCACGATGACGGCGACGCCGATTCCGCGGACGCTCCACCTCTCGCTGCTCGGCATCCGCGACATCAGCAACCTCGAAACTCCCCCGATGGGACGTTTACCGATCGAGACGCGCATCGTCCGCTGGGACAAGGCTCTGATCCGCAACGCGATCTTGCGCGAACTCAACCGCGAGGGGCAGATCTACTTCGTCCACAATCGCGTTTACAACATCCACGAAATCGCCCATGAGATCAACGAGATCGTCCCCGAGGCGAAGATCGTCGTCGGCCATGGACAGATGACGCCCGACGAACTCGAACAGGCGATGGTCGCGTTCGTACAGAAGAAGGCCGACATCCTGGTGGCCACGACGATCATCGAAAGCGGGCTCGATATTCCGAACGCGAACACCATCTTCATCAACCAGGCCGACAATTACGGCCTGGCGGATCTGCACCAACTGCGTGGCCGCGTCGGTCGCTACAAGCATCGAGCGTATGCCTACATGGTTCTCGACCGCGACAAGGCGATGACGCCCAATGCGCAGCGGCGGCTCAAGGCGATCGAGGAGTTCACCGAGTTGGGGGCGGGGTTCAAGATCGCCATGCGCGATCTCGAAATCCGCGGCGCCGGCAACATTTTGGGCACGCAGCAATCGGGGCATATCGCCGCGGTCGGGTACGAACTTTACTGCCAACTTCTGGAAAACGCGGTGCGGAGCATGAAGAACATGCCCGTGAAGACGCATCTGGAAGTGAACATCGATCTGCCCTGGGAGGCGTTTCTGCCTCGCGATTATGTGCCCGGGCAGAAGCTGCGGATCGAGGTCTATCGCCGGCTGAGCCGCATCCGCAAGGCCGATCGCCTCGAAGATTTTCAAAACGAACTGCGCGACCGCTACGGCCCGATCCCCGAGCCGACCGAATGGCTTATGCGCTTGGCGGAGCTTCGGCTGTTGGCGACGCGCTGGCAGATTGCGTCGATTCACCTCGAAGGCAAGGGGCTGGAAGGCGTGGAAGGGCCGGTCGATGTGGTCATGAAATATCGCCATCCGCGGAAGATCGAGAATCTGGCGAAGCGGAGCATGGGCCGGGTTCTCGTCGTCGATCGCGAGGCGGCGTTCCTGCGGACGAAGATCGACGAGCGTTCGCCAATATCGCTGTATCGCCTGCTCCAAAACGTCTTGCGTTTGCCGGACGAAAGCGTATAGTCCGCGACGTTGCGCGAGCCTCGTCGTCTCTCCGACCCATGGAAAGGGTCGGCCGTGGGCGGCGCTCCCGCAGCGGATTCGGCACGGACGGCGACGATCGCACGGAGGCGATATGCGGCACATTACGCGTTGGTTCAGCCTTTTGAGCATCCTGGGCATGGGATGCGCGTCTGTCGATTTCCCCGGCCAACCGAGCCCCGGCGAACTGGGGCGATCCATGTCGATCGACGAGCCGACGCCGATCACCGCTCGCGGCCAACGCGCCGACGACGGCCCTGTCACTCCCGTGGCCACCGCGCCGCCCCCGCCGCCGACGCCCTCCGGACCGACCTCCGTCAACATTCCGCCGCCGCCTCCCGGCGCGGGTCCGTCGCAACCGGCCCCCGTTCAACAAGCGAGCCTCAAGGTGAACCGCAGCGCCCGCGCCACCGTGCGCGCCTGGGTCAACGGTCGGCCGATCTTCGACGACGAAGTCATCCTCGAACTCGAAATGCGCAACCCGGCCGCCCTTCGCGAAACGTCGACCGACAAAATCACCAAGGCTTACAACGACACTCTGACGACGATCATCGAGCTCGAAATCGCCTATCAAGACGCCGTCAAGAAGCTGGAGAAGGGCAATCCCCGCGCTCTGGAAAAACTGAAGGAACACGTCGAACGCGAGTTCGAAAAGCAATCGCGCACCATTCGCAAATCGGTGCCCGACGACAAATTCGCCGAGATCGCTCCGACATTCCGCCGGCAACTCGAACGGCAGTTCATCGGCATGGAATACATCCGCAGCCGAGTGTTTCCCGCCGTCGAACAGGTCGGCTATCTTCAGATCAAGGACTATTACGACACCCACCTGAACGAGTTCCAGAAGGTGGAGTCGGTGAAATGGCAGCACATTTTCGTGGCCGTCAGCCCGAAGAATCCGACGCTCGCCGCCGCCAAGACCTTCGCCAACTCACTCGCGGATCGCATTCGCAGCGCCGCTCCGGGCAAGCAAGAAGCGGAGTTCGAAGCCATGGCTGTCCACGATGACGGCGACAGCAAAACCCGCAACGGCCTCGGCCTGGGCAGCCTCAAGGGGGGCATCCAACCCGCCGAGTTGGAGAAGTACTTATTCGAGATGAAGGACGGTCAACTCGGCCCCGTCGTCGAAGTGTCGACCGGCGTGCACATCTTCCGCGTCATCACCCGCGACGTCGGCGGCCAAACGGCCCTCAACGACACCGTGCAATCGCAAATCCGCAACAAGATCCGCAACCAAATCTTCGATCGCGAGTTCAAACGCTTCGTCCGCGAACTCAAGGCGCGCGCCGTCGTCGAGATCGAACGCGGCGTATGATTCCTTAGCGAAGAACGCCGTAGGGTGGGTTGAGCCAGCAGGCGAAGCCCACCGAGAGGTTGGAGACTTCCCTCATTTCAAACGCCGACATGGCCAAACACGATTGCGCGTGTTGATGCGCCGCGTTTCGCTCACCGGTATTTGAACGTGGGAAAGCGTCAAACCTATCGGTGGGCTTCGCTCCGCTCAACCCACCCTACGCATAACGCCTCACAGCCAAACTCAATGATGCCCTTTTTCCGCCAGCCAGCGTTCGGCGTCGAGAGCGGACATGCAACCGCTGCCGGCGGCGGTGATGGCTTGGCGGTAGGTGGCGTCGGCGACGTCGCCGGCCGCAAAGACGCCTTCGACGCTCGTGAGCGTGCGGTGGGGTTGCGTCCAGATCGCGTAGCCTTTAGGGTCGAGGTCGATTTTGCCTTTGAGGAAATCGGTGTTGGGAGTGTGGCCGATGGCGAGGAAAAGGCCGGCGGCGGGAATCTCTTCAACAGAGCCGTCGAGCGTGCTTTTGAGTTTCACGCCCGTGACGCCCGCGGCATCGGAGCCGAGCACTTCTTCGAGCGTGCTGTTCCATTTCATGG
>JBAXFO010000147.1:0-8845 GCA_037139885.1 Planctomycetota bacterium | reverse complement strand
CTGCCAGTACGATTTGGAGTAGATCTGCGGGACGCCGCACATCGGCAAAACGCCGGCGAATTGATCGGGATGCGACAGACCGATATCCCACGCAATCTCCGCTCCTTGAGCCCAGCCGAACATAAACACGCGATCGGTGTCGACTTGCAGGCGGCGTTTGATGTCCTTGAGGCAGTTCATGAAGTACATATGTTCGCGGTCGGTGAATTGATAACCGGTAGGCGAGGTTTTCTTCCACAGCGGCGCGACGAGGATGAAGCCGTTTTGCGCCGCCAGGGCTGACCAGCGTTTCAGCAAAACCTCCGGTTCTTCCCGCCCATGGATGAGCATCAACACCGGATGGGGCCGCTGATGATTGTAATCCGGAGGCACCTGCACGAGATACGATCCCGCCGGGGCGTCGGGCAGTTCGAGATCGAACGTCATCACGTCGTCGGTCCACTTCTCGATCGCGTTGGGCGGCGGCAGATTTTGCAGCATGCGCGCGACAACGTCGATCGGCAGATTCGTCTCCTTGAGCCAATTGTCAATGAGCAGCTTCCGCTGGCCCACGGTGTCGGCCTTCATGAACTCCGGCACGAACTGCCGGCCCTTCCAAAGATTCTGCGCCAGCTTCACATCCGGCTCGGCCGCGATGTTCCCCAGATGCCAGCCGTTCACCGCCAACGCCAGCACATACTCCGCCCGCAGCGTCGGCGTCCGCCCCTGGTCGATATCGCGCTTGTATTGCTCGGCGAACGTCACGAACGTATCGAGCCGGCCAAGAGTGTCGTAGTTCAGTTCCTTTAAGATGACATCGTTCGCGTTCAGCCAAAACCCTCGCGG
Organism: Planctomycetota bacterium; assembly: GCA_037139885.1. Lineage (GTDB taxonomy): Bacteria > Planctomycetota > Planctomycetia > Gemmatales > Gemmataceae > JAIEPT01. Next base: position 8,020 of record JBAXFO010000147.1, on the reverse strand, counting down.
TTCCGGTTTACGGCTCATCATGTACTTGAACATCTCGCGAATCTTGACGAGCTTCTCGTCGTCGGACTCATACTTGTTCTTGAGTTCCTGAACGAGCAGCCGCACCTTTTGCGACATCCGCGCGGCGAGCTTTTCGTCTTTGTCGTAAACCGCCAGGCGGTCGATGAGCGTGCGATGTTGCTTGGCGGCCGCCAAGGGTTCGAATTCGGCGGCGAACTTTTTCGCACGCTCCTTCAAGATCAAATCCAGAAACCCTTCGATCTTGTCTTTGCTTTCGGGCGCCTTTTCGAGCACTTCTTTGGCGATGCGATCCGCGTCATCGAGCCGACCCATCTGCTGGTAGAAATTCGCGCGAATGTAATCCTTGTCTTCCTTCGTGTATTTGGCGAAGGCGGCGTTGGTCTCGCCATAATCGATCAGGAGCTTGTCGAGCTCGCCCCCGGGAATTTCGCTGGTGAGGAAGTTCAACTCCCATTCGTGCGTTTTCGAGCGGATCCGCATGCGCTGCGGCGACAGTTGCACAATGCGCTGATGCATCGGAAAGAGGCCAGTCACCGTCGACACCTTCACCTCACGTTCCCACATTTTGTCGAACGGCGGCATCGTCTCGAATCGCCATTTCGGCAGCAACACGGGCTTCTTGAGCCCGATCTGATTGCGCGTCAGCATGATCTGGTCTTTTTGCAATTCGCCCGGCTTCAGGCGAACTGTGTCGGCGATCTGCCCGGGCGGGAAATAAATCCGCCGAACCTCATCGTCGATATACGTGAAACCGTTGGGCGACGGAATGAAAAACGCCGCCCCCGACACCGGATCGAACTCGGGCTGCTTCTGCTGAATGACGCGGCCATGAATGCTGAAGCCGTCTTTGAAGATGATGTAGCCATCGGTTCCTGCGCCCAACTGCCCCTGGGCGGCGACCGGAACGAAACAAGCGGCCAAGAGGAGAGCCTGGGTGGTCAACATGGGAGTCTCTTTAAGCGGCGCGGGGACCGACAACCGACCTCCCTATTGTGACCGACGAACGCATGCCTCGCAAGGAAAGGTTGCCGGAGGTTGATGTAAGGGCGACAATTCACTACGATCGACGATTCCAAGGGCGAACATCCCCGACTGAGAGCGTTATGCCGATCCGTTTTCGCTGCGCCTATTGCAATCAACTCATGGGCATTTCGCATCGCAAGGTGGGAGCCGTCGTGCGCTGTCCGAAGTGTTCCGGACAAGTGGTGGTGCCGACGGTGGAGGACGGCGCCGACGACGGCCCGATCGCCGAATCGGAGCAAGCCGCCCCCGTCAATTCGCTGGAAGATCGCGAGCTCGACAAACTGCTTCTCGAAGCCGCCCAGGAGGCCGCCGGCCTCACGAAGGCCAAGAAAAAACGTCCGCGACGGAACGTCGTCGAGATCGACGTCGAACCGATCGATCCGAAAGAGTTCGCGCCCCCTGCTCCGCCGGCGCCCGTCGCTGCTCCGCCCGCGCTCGCCGCCCCTCCGTCCCCCCCGGTCGAACCGACGTTCATCGCCCGCACCCCTGCCGGTTGGGTGATCACTCTATCGCCCGGACTCGCGATCGGATCGATCGTGGCCTTGTTGTTGCTCATCAGCCTGGGGGTCCTCATCGGTTATCTGCTCGGCCGTCCGCCCGCGGCGATCGTTGACGTCGGTCCGTGACGGCGATCCCAAGGGGAGCATGGCGGGCCCGGTTTTAACGCCTGTAGCGATTTCGCATTTCTCGAACTTGCGATCCTCTCGATTCCGACGAATCTGCTTCAAGATCTTCTCCAAACCGGCCGCGATGCCGTGGTAGACTCAATCTGCGGGCCTATCGTGCTGCATGCGAGTCGACATCATGAAACGCGTTTTAATCGTCCTCTGGTTGATGGGAATTCTGGGCGCCTCGCTCTCCGCTCAGACGCCGTTACGTGTGATCACGCGTCCGAAAATTCCGACGCAAGACGTGCTGGATCGTCTGAATCTGGGCTTTGGCTGGCATGCCCGCATTCCGCTGGATAGCCCGCGCGACCATCTCGTCAGCTTGCAGATCTTGCCGCGCGGCTCGGGCACGGCGATCAAAACGGAAATCGTCGCTCAGACCGCCAGGGGCAACATCTACCTCTTCGACGGCGAAACCGGGGCCCTCCGCTGGAACACGCCCGTCGGCATCGCGTATAGCCCTGTGCATCCCGTTACGTACAACTCGCAATCGATCATCCTTTCGCGCCGCGACCGATTTTACGTTCTGAATCGCGACACCGGCACGCAGCGCGTTTTCAAGAAAAGCCCGAACGGCGAACGCACCTTCGGCTATCCGCTCGACCGCCTCCCGAGCGCCGCGCCGGCGGCGAACGAATTCATGGTCGTCTTTCCGTTCTTCGATCGCGTCAGCGCTTTTGCGTTGCCCGATTTCGAGAAGCTCGCCATCGCCCGCGAAAAGGAGCCCGAGATTCTTGCCGAGGAGCGGGAAGGGTCGGTGCAGCCGTTTTCCGCCTGGGAGTATTTCGACCCGACGATGAAGCTCAGCACGCCGCCGATCGTGACGCCCAGCCAGGTCGCGATCACCGTCCCGAGCGGCAAAATTCTCTCTCTGGCTCTGGGCCAAGCCCGCGAACGCGTCCGCTTCGATTTTCGCACGCTCGGCGGCATCAACGCGGCCATGGGCAGCAACGACGACTTCGGCTATGTCGGCAGCGACGATTACTTCCTCTACGCCTTGAACCTCGATCTCGATCGCCTCGAGTGGCGTTTCGCCAGCGGCGCCCCGATCGTTCGTAAGCCTCTGGTGAACGATGCGGATGTTTTCGTCTTCAGCCGAGGCCGGGGCCTATTCCGCGTCTTCCGCTTCACCGGGGCCGATTTCTGGCTCGAGCCCGCCGCCGAAAACTTTCTCGCCGCTCATTACTTCAAAGACGCCAAGAATGTCTTTAAGATCGACTCTCAGGGCCGCGCGGTCGCGAAATACGTTTACGTCACCGATCGTCATGGCAAGCTGCTCATTCTCGACGGCGATCGCGGCGGCGTCCTCGGGCAATTCGACATGAGCGACTGGCAGACGACCCTCGCCAACGAATGGACAGATCGCATTTACTTCGCCAACAACGATGGCCAAATCCTCGCCCTGCATCCGCGCGACAGTCGTCTGCCGCAAATCAACAAGTCGATCCCCGTGCCCGTGAAGGCCTCAGCCCCACGCGCTCCCGTGCCTGACGCTCCTCCCCCGCCGCCGCCCGCGCCGAAAGACGACGAGAAGAAAGTCGACAAAATGGGTTCGCTCGCGCCGCAGGGCCGTCCGTTGGCGGAGTTGCGTGCCTGGAGCACGGCAACCCTGTTCGCGGCGCCGATCATCGCCGGCGACGATCGTATAATGCTGGCATCGTAGGATGCCGCGTTCGGCTCCTGCTTTCGACGCTCTCTCCAGGATGCCGGCATGTCGTCTCTTACGTCCGCCGAACGAAAATCGGTCACCGTTCTCGATTTCCTCGGAGCTCGCCAGGCGGGCCGTCGACTCACCATGCTGACGGCCTACGACTACACCATGGCCCGGCTCATCGACGCCGCCGGCATCGACGCCATTCTCGTCGGCGATTCGCTCGGCATGGTCATGCAAGGCAAAGACACGTCTCTCTCGGTCACCATGGCCGACATGATCTATCACACCAAACTCGTCGCCCGCGGCGTCAGCCATTGCTTGCTCGTCGCGGATATGCCGTTCATGTCGTATCACCTCAGCCCCCAGCAAGCCCTCGAAAACGCCGGTCGGCTGGTGCAAGAAGGCGGGGCCCATGCGGTCAAGCTCGAAGGGGGAAGACGCAGCGTCGACGCGATTCGGGCGATCGTCGACGCTGAGATCCCCGTGATGGGCCATGTGGGGCTCACGCCGCAATCGGTTCGCAAGATCGGCGGCTTTCGCGTGCAGCGCCATGAAGCCTCACTGCTCGATGACGCCAAGGCCGTCGAACAGGCGGGAGCGTTCGCTTTGGTCGTCGAATGCGTTCCCGCGGCGATCGGCGAAAAGATCACGCGGGCGCTCTCCATCCCCACCATCGGCATCGGGGCCGGGCCGGCGTGCGATGGCCAAATTCTCGTGTCGCACGATCTTCTGGGGCTCTACAACGAGATCCGCCCCAAGTTCGTGAAGATGTACGCCGACCTGGGCGCGGCCGCCAAAGCGGCGGTGACGGCGTATCGCGATGAAGTCGTCGCCGGCGTCTTCCCCGGGCCTGAGCATGTTTTTAAATGATTCGGGCTCTTGCACGCTCGAAGCGATCAGTTCCTCCTTGCGTTGCCGCAATGTGCGCGGTTCAATAAACGAAGTGCCAGAGAGAGCGTTCAAAAGACCGAGGATCGGCGTCATGGAGCGAAAGGCTCTCATCATCGAAGATGAAGTGGAACTGGGCGAATTGCTCGGCGAACACCTGCGTGCCTGGGGCTACGAACCGCATATCGTCAACGAAGGCATGAACGCCGTCTCGTGGATCCGCAGCAACAAACCCGACATCGTCCTGCTCGACCTTCTCTTGCCGGATACCGACGGCTACACCATCTGCGAATTGCTCAAACTCGACCGCGACACCAATCTCGTCCCCGTCGTCATGATCACGGCCCTTTCGGGCAACGAAGATCGGGCGCGCGGCCTGGAGGTCGGCGCCAATCATTATCTCTGCAAACCGTTCACGTCCGCCGAACTCAAGCGCGCCATCCAATCCGCGCAGGCGAAAATCGCAGACTTGAAACGCAGCGGCGCCGCGGGCGAAATCCATTTCCGCCTGCGCAGCGACACCCATTATCTCGACGAACTCAACCAGATGCTCGCGTCGCTGCTCCTCTTCAGCGGACTCACGCAACAGCAAGTGAAACAACTCACCACGGCCATCCGCGAACTCGGCTGCAACGCGATCGAATGGGGCCACAAGAAACAAGTCGACCGCATCGTCCATCTCGACTACCGCATCGATCCGGAAAAAGTGACGATCGTAATCCGCGATTCCGGGCCGGGGTTCAATCCCACGAATTTGCCGCACGCCGCCGGCACGGAAGACCCCATCGCCCACATGGAGGTTCGCGAGACGCTCGGCTTGCGGGAAGGCGGCTTCGGCATCTTGATGGCCCGCGGCCTCGTGGATGAATTGTCGTACAACACTCCCGGAAACGAAGTCACGCTCGTCAAATATTTCCCCGCCCGCGACCACCTCAAGCCCGACGCCCAACGCACCGGCGAAGCCTCGAACAAGCGCCAACACGTGTAATGGGTTCGCCGCGCGCGCTACGGTTGACCCCACCCCCTTGACCTCCCTGCGTAGAATGATGTGTCCCTCATGACCATCACGGGAGTCGACGCGCATGGATATCTGGCAGATCATCGCCGGCGGTACAGCCGTCGGTTTGCTCGCGAGTTGCTGGCAGTATGTCAAAGCCATCTTTTGGCGGATGCTTAACCTCTTCATTCAGCAAGTCGAAATCCCGACCGAACCCGGGCATGAAGCGCTCATCGCCCACCTCATCGCGCGCTATCCGCGCTCCGGCACATACGACCGCATGTACGGCGCCTGGTGGGAGTATCAGCGCGACGGCCGCTATGGGCTCATTCCCTATGAATCGTTCGGGCAACGTTCGATGGTGTTTTGGCGCGGCTGGGTGCCGTTCGTCTTCAGCAATCAGCGCGAACGCCGCCCGAGCGCCGCGAACCAAAACAACGCCCCCTCCGATGCGACCAAGATCTATTCGACGATCACGTTCATCCGCGGCACGCTCAATGTGGACGAACTCCTCGGAGCCGCCTGCGCCGACCGCAATCATCAAACATGGTACGTGGCCAGCGAGGAGGAAGAGGGCCGCAGCCGTTTCGTGATTCATTATGTCCCCAAGCGAGCCACCAGCGGCGAGAAGGAAGAAAACGGCGGCTGGTCGAGCGGCAGCAACGGCTTGCCATGGTACTGCCAGGGCCATTATCGCCTCATCGGCGTGTCGGCCGAGGAACTCGGCAAAGCCCGCACCGCCAACGGCCATGCTCTCGACAACCTCATCTTTCCCGAGCGCATCAAGAATCTGATGAAGGAAGTCGAACTCTGGCGGAAAAGCCGCGACTGGTATCAAGAAAAAGGCCTCGCGTGGAAACGCGGTTGGCTCCTCTACGGCCCTCCTGGCACCGGCAAAACCGCCCTCGCTCGGGCGTTCGCGGAAGATCTCAACATGCCGATCTACGTGTTCAATCTCGCCGAGATGGGCAATCATGAACTGCTGCGGGCCTGGAATGAGATGCAGGTCAACGTCCCGTGCATCGCCCTCATCGAAGATATCGACAACGTCTTTCACGGTCGAGAAAACGTCGCTCGCAAAAACGGCATCATGAATCTGATGCTCGCCTCGCAGCGGAAGGACGACGACAAAAACTCCGACCGCGGCAACGCCATGGTGACCCCGCTCACGTTCGATTGCCTGCTCAACTGCCTCGATGGCGTCGAACGCGCCGATGGCGTTTTCACCATCATCACCACGAACGACATCACCAAGATCGACCCCGCTCTGGGCTTGCCGCGTAAGCTGCCCGATGGCGAAGTCGAATTCATTTCGACGCGTCCGGGCCGAATCGACAAGGCGGTGGAGCTGTCGTACATGGAAGTGGACGACAAGAAGAAGTTGGCCCAGCGCATCCTGGGGGCTTATCCCGACGAACTCGCGGCGATGGAGCAATTCGTCGACAAATTCGCCGACCTGCAAGAGACCCCGGCCCAGTTTCAAGAACGCTGCGGCCAGATCGCTCTCAAGCGTTTCTGGACCGAACAAGAAGCCGCTGCGGCCGCCCGCGACCGTTTCGTCGGTCCCATCTTTGAGATGCCGAAAACGCCCGAGAAGAAAACTCCCGCGCCCGTCGCGTCCCTTTTCGGAAGCTGGCGAGCCACAACGGGATCGAAGATGTAAGAAGATGCGAGAGCGACGGTGCGTCGCATTCGATCTTCTAGCATTGCCGACCATGGACCAGGACTTATGGCAAAGACAACCGTCCGCGCGCCGCGAGTGACGTTTCACGGCGCGGCCCACACCGTGACCGGGTCGATGCATCTCGTCGAAGCCGCGGGGCTGCGCGTGTTGCTTGATTGCGGTGCGTTTCAGGGGCGACGCTTCGAGGCTCATGAACGCAACAGCCATTTCCCTTTCGCGCCGAAGAAGATCGATGCCGTGATCGTCAGCCACGCGCATTTCGACCACATCGGCAATCTGCCCACGCTCGTCAATCAGGGCTACGATGGGCCCATTTACTGTACGCCCGCCACGCGCGATCTCATGGCCGTCATGCTCGCGGACTCCGCCAAAATTCAGGAAGAAGACGCCTACTTCCTCAACAAACGCCGACCCCCGAACGAACCCAAAATCGAGCCGCTCTATACGCGCAACCATGTCGCCCGCACGCTGCGGCTCGTGCAATCGATTCCCTATCACCGCCAGGGGGAGATCGGCCACAAGATCGGCTTCCGCTTTCTCGACGCAGGCCACCTTCTCGGCTCGGCGATGGTGCATGTCACCCTGCCCGGCAACGGCGGCGACCGAACGATCACCTTCACCGGCGATCTGGGCCGCAAGGGGCTGCCGATCCTGCGCGATCCCGAACCCGTGCCCCCGGCCGATCTGCTCATCTCGGAATCGACCTATGGCGGGCGAACGCATCCCGTCGTCGATTTATTGTCCGAGCAACTGGCGCAGGTGATTCGCCGCACGTTCGATCGCGGGGGACGTGTGATCGTGCCCGCGTTTAGTCTCGGGCGCACGCAGACGATCATCTGGTTTTTACATCAACTCATCAGCGCCCGAATCATTGACAAGGTGCCCGTCGTCGTCGACAGCCCGCTCGCCATGGCTGCGACCGAAGTCTTTCGCATGCATCCGGAATGCTTCGATGAGGAAACTTCGAAACTGCTCGAAATGCAGCCCGATCTTTTCGGGCAATCGCTCGTGAGGTATGTACGCTCGGTCGGCGAGAGCAAACGGCTCAACGACTTCGCCCGGAACCCGCAGCAGTTCATCGAAAT
>JBAXFO010000146.1:0-8985 GCA_037139885.1 Planctomycetota bacterium | reverse complement strand
ACGGGACCGAGCTCATGTCGGGCAAGCGGTTGGGAACGAACGCGTCCTTGTCCTTGCCGATCACGATGGTCTGAGCGCCGGGATGGTCTGCGGGCGTGGGGACGAGGGGGCCCTCGACGATCTTCGGCAACGCGACGCCGGTGGGCTCGGTCGTTTTCACGACCACCTCAGGGAGTGGGAGAATCGGGTGAAAATCGTCCCGCACTTGCGGCAGATTTTTGGGGATGACGGCGGGCAGTCCCGAAGGGAGCTCGACGGGCGGGCAGCACGGGGCAGGATCTTCGAAGGGCAACACCAGAGGAACGCCTTCGTCGCCTCGTTTGGTCGGCCAGGTGAAGAAGCGACGGCGTTTGGTGCTCTTTTCGATGTTGGTGAAGGGGGCGACGAGGGCCGAATTCGACACGGGGCGAGGTTCGGCGCGTGGCGTCGTTGGCGGCGGTTCGAGGGTCATTTCGCGGGGTTGGCAGGGGGACATCGTGCAGGGAGCCGGCAACATCGACGGCGGCTGGGCGGGGCTGAGCACGACGCGCGGCGTGCGCGATTGCGGCGGTTCATCGAAGGTCGGCATCACTTCCGGCCAGCTCAGCGCGCCGGCGCCGACGCGGCACGAGGGCATGTCGCGCAGGCAGGTGAGTTGGACTCCGCAAGCGTCGTCGCCGATGGTGAAGATATCGGGGGTTTGCGTGAGTTGGCCGATATCGACGACGGCGAACCAGGCGTCGCCGAGGGCCTGGAGATAGGTCCCCACGGAGGCGGCCAGGGCTTGCTCCGCGGCGACGACCTCCCCGATGTCGGTTCGGTCGGGACCGGGCCGCGCCGCCGCGGCTCGATAAGCCCGAGCCTGATCGGGAATAATATGGTCGCGGTAATAGACGATGACGCGGCGCTGCGTGTCGTAGCGTTCGTAGGCGTCGGCCAGCCGGACGGCGAGGGAGGTTTGCACCCGGGCAGACTCTTGTTCGGCGCGAGCAAGATCGGCGTGGGCGCGCGTGATGCTCGCGCGGTTGAAAGCCAGGAAGGGCATCAACGTCGAATGTTGATCCTTGCTGCGAGCGACGGCGATCGCTTGCTGGGCGGTCGCCAACTCCACGTTGCGGCTCATCATGCAATCGAAGGCGGCGACATAGTCGATGAGGGGGAGGGGGGCGTCGATCCGGCCATCGAGCAAAACGGGTTGCATGTCGAAGCGGCCGACGGTGGCGGCGAGTTGTTTCCACGACGAAAGGTAACGGTTGCGCGTCTGCACGATTTGCACGCGCGACTGGTACGCCAAGGCCCGCAGCGCGAGGGGTTCGGACGCGGGAACTTTCCCGAGCCGCGCCGCTTCGACTTGCAGAGTGTACGCATCTTCGGTGAATTTCCCGAACGCCTCGTGCACGCGCATGGCCTCCTGGGCGGCCAGGACGGCGAAATAGCCGCGGCGCACGCTCGCGCGGATTTCCGCATCGACTTCAACCATGGCGAGCCGTGCGAGTTCGCGTTCGGACTCGGCCACGGCCTTGGCGTGACGTTGGCGAGCGAGGATCAGCGTATCGAGATTGCAGAAGCTGCGCGGGCTGGTCGTTGTAGCGTCGATGGCGGCCTGGCGGAGGACGGGGCTATTGGCCTCGGCATAACGCTGCAGATCGTCGAGGCGAATCGGACGGCCTTCGGGCCCAGCCACGAACGGCATCACGACGCCGGCGGGAGGCAAGGGAGGAAAAAGCCGGGCGATCGCTTCGCTCGAGGATTTCGGATCGCTGGGATCGAACTTCGGCAACGGCGTGGCCGCGGCGTCGCCTCCGGGGATTTCCGCGGGAAGGCGGGCGGGCTCGATCGGGGGACGACCGACAGCGGCGGGCGTATTGACCGTTTGCTCGGCGAACTCAAGGCGAACTCCAGGAAGTTCGAAGCGCTCGATTTCGTGCCGACTCGGGGGCAATCGCTCCAGGGGCGTTGACGAAACCGCCCAGGGACTCGCCAGCGCGACGGCGGTGAGGCCGATCAGCCAGGCGTGTTTTTGCTTGCCCATATTGACTCCTTTGCCGCATCTGTCGCCGCGCATTCTGAGCGCGGCCGAGCGATGGTCCTTCATCTCTGTTTATCGGCATTTGCAGAGCATTCGGATGAATCGATAGGGCTTGCCCAGAGTGAAATTCGGCGAGGGAAATCGAAATGTTCGTGCGCGATTCGACGGGGATCGAGCCGTTAACGGGGAATCCACGTGGCCGCGACGAAAATGACGGCCGCCATGGCGGCGAGCAGGGGAGGCGCGACTTGACGGGTGAGATCGACGGCGCGCGTGTCCGTGAGGCGAGCGCACATCTGATTGACGGCCGACATCGGCGACATCGTTCGGCCTGCGGCGGCGGCGAGCGAAACGACGGCGCCGACATGCGTCGGATCGATGCCGAGTTGAAGGGCGCTGGTCGCGAAGAAGGGGAACAGGCTTTGTGCGGTGGCCATGCCGGAGCCGCACAGGACGGCGAAGCCGAGCGACGTGACGCCCGCAGTGACGACGAGAATGCGTGGATCGGACGCCAGGTGATCCGTTAAAAGGCGGGCGATGCCGATCAGTTCGAGGCCTTTGCCGAAGCAGTTGGCGGCGACGATGATCGATACGATGTTCGCGAAACCAAAGCCGGCGCCTTGAAAGAACGATTCGGCGGCATGGGGGATATTGTGCGGCGTCGTGAGCACGGCCGCAGCCACGCCGATCAACATCGCGACGCCGATCAGCCGCGTTTCGAATTGGCCGGGGTTGTCTTCCAGCCAGGCATGAGGGATGTGCAGGTGGTGCAGGCCGAGGAGTTCGACGAGGCCAATGCCCGGCGCGAAGAAGGCCAGGAACACGAGCGGCACGAGCGGCACCATGGCCTGGAGGAAGTTCACATGGAGATCCGCGGCTTCGCGTAAATCGACCGAAACTTCGCCTTCGGGTAGAGGCTCCAGGGCATGCCGCGAGCGCCACCAAAAAAAGAGCGTGGCGACCGTCAGGCCCAGCAAATTGAGCGGGCGAAGACGTTCGATGCAGTCTGCGGTCGTGAAGATCCTGTCGTAACCAAGGGCGATGGCCGCCTTGTTGCTTTCGACGACCGTGGTCCGCAGTTCCGGAGCGCCAGGGTTGAACAACTCGCCGCCGATCGAGCTGCCGAGCAAAAGGGCGGCGGCGATCACGGTCGCGGGAATGCGGGCCGCGCGGAGAATCGGAATGATCACCGGGCCGATCGCCAGGGCGGTGCTGGCCTGGCTGACGACCGGCATATTGACCAGATAGCCCACGAGCACGGCTCCGGGCAGCAGCAAAGAACGCATCCGCACCAGCGGTTTCATCAAGAGACGGACGAGTTGGAGATCGCAACCCGTTTGGCGGAGGACATACGAGAAGCCCATGGCCGAGCAAATGGGGATGACGAAGCGTTCATCGCTGAAGGTGGCAAGAAATTTGCGGAGGATGGCGTCGACCTGGCCGGCGAGCGCGCCGAGCGCCAGGGCCGCAATGAAGAGAGCGAAGCGGACATCGATTTGCCGGAAGATGGCGAAGATGGCCGCGAGGACGATGACGACGCCGAGAAGGAGCGGCCATGAGTCGCCGGCGAACGCCGCTGCGAACGCGATCATGCACAGCCTCTTACGGTTGGCCGCTGAGAGCGAGGCGATTTTCGACGTCGCCCACGCCGGGCGTCAGGCGGATCATCGATTCGGCGATCCGGCGTTCGCGTTCGCTGCCGACGTTACCGACGAGGAAGACGCGATCGCCGTCGACGACGACGCGGATCTGCCTCCCATCGCGAATCTGCGACGAACGGGCGAGAATATCCTGCACCTTGGCCTGAAGCTGAGCCGGCGAATGCGTGGGCAGGGCGATATCTTCGCCCAGAGCGGTCGTGTAGCGGGGCGACTTCGAGAGGTTCATGTTGTTGAACCCCGCGCCGGAATTCGAGCTGTTTTGATTGAGACCGGTGACGCCGACGTTGGTCGTCGACGTGGTATAGATGGGTTGGCCGAAGCCTTTCGCCGCGGCGCCGGTCTTGCCGGCCGTGGTGCCGCCCATCACCGATTGGCCGATGGCGTACGGATTCCCGTAGGTGGTGCGCCAGGGATTGTTGGCTCCCGGAACGCTGGCTGTGCCCGCGGCGGCGCCGGTGGCGGAGTTCGTGGCCGTGCTGGCGGCGTTGCCGCCGTTGAAGCCCGAGGGGACCGTGCCGGAAAAGGGGCCGCCCGAGCCGTTGCCCGTCGTGGCTCCCGCGCGGCTTGCCGTGCCGCTGCCTGAGGAGGAGACGGTGCTGCCGCCGCCACCGCCGCCGGTTGACGAGCCGCCGGTCGTCGTTCCGCCTGTGGATCCTGTGGTTCCGCCCGTGGTGGTTTGAGCGAAGGCCGGAGCCGTCACTCCGAACAAACAGATGAGCAGAAAGAGTTGGCGCCGATTCATGTCTACCTCGTCATGCCGCCGATCGAGGACTTCATCGAGGCGTCAAGATCGCCGCAGTTTCGTTTATCGGCATTCGGGGACGCAATCTTGCCTGCGAATCGCTCGGCCTTGCGTTCGCGGATTCTTCGGCGTGGGCCGAAGATACCCGTCCATCATACACGACCCCTTCGTTCGATCATCATGGTTTTTTTCCGCCGCTTCGGCAATACATTGTAGTCAACGGGAATCGTGCTCAACTTCGAAAGGACTCGCTTCATGCTTCATGCGATGATCATGGCTGGCGGCGGCGGCACAAGGTTCTGGCCGCGCAGCCGGGCGAAAAAGCCCAAGCAGTTTCTCACGCTGGTCGGCGAACGCACTCTCTTGCAACAAACGCTCGATCGCGTCGAGTCGCTGGTGCCCGCTGACAAATCGTGGGTCATCACCTCGGCCGCCCATCGCGACGAATGCTCGAATCAGCTTCCCGAAGTCCCCAAGGAAAACATCGTCGGCGAACCCTGCGGCCGCGACACCGCGGCTTGCATCGGCCTCGGCGCGGCTCTGGTCGCCCTGCGCGAGCCCGACGCCGCCATGATCGTCATGCCGGCGGACCATGTCATCGAACCGGCTCAGGAATTCCGCCGGGCCGTGCAGGCGGGGCTCGCCCTCGTCAATGAAGCGCCCAACACCCTGGTCACGATCGGCATTCCGCCGACGTTTCCCGCGACGGGCTACGGCTACATCCAGCGCGGCGCGGCGCAACCGACGCGTCTGGGGACGAACGTCTTTCGCGTGGCGGCGTTTCGCGAAAAGCCGTCGTTCGACGTCGCCCAAACCATGCTCGCCAGCGGCGAATATTTCTGGAACAGCGGCATCTTTCTCTGGAAAGCCCGCACCATCCTGCAAGCTCTCGAAAAAAACCAGCCGGCCATTTACGCCGCGGTGCAGCGCATCGCCATGAGCTGGTTCAGCCCCGAACGCGACGAAGTGCTTCGCGCCGAATACGAAGGCCTCACGAAGATCAGCATCGACTACGCCGTCATGGAAAAGGCGAAGGATGTGCTCGTCGTGCAAGCTCCTTATAAGTGGGACGATGTCGGCAGTTGGCTCGCCCTGGAACGAATGCATCCGCAAGACGCCGACGGTAACACCGTCCTGGGCCGGCATGCCGGGATCGCGACCAAAAATTGCGTCATCGTCGGCGAGCCCGGCACCTTGCTCACCACCGTAGGCGTCAAAGACTTGCTGATCATTCAAGACGGCGACGCGTTTCTCGTCGCCGATCGCAGCGAAGAGGGGACCGTGAAAAACCTCGTCGATCTGCTGCGCAAGAAGGGGCTGGAAAAGTACCTGTAGGCGTCGCTCTCTCCCGCCACGGATGCCGTCCTTGCCCATCGAGGCTTTTTGATGAATCGCGTCACGACTCGAGTGCGCCCGCTCCTGGCGACGTTGGTCGCGGCATGCGGGCTTTTGCTGCCCGCCTGTCAGCCGCCGCCGCGCGCCGTTAAAGATGCGTCGATCACGCCCCTGGCCGCGCAGTTCGATCCGAAGACGACCGGTACGATTCGCGGCCAAGTCACGTGGACGGGAAAACTCCCCGCGATCGAACCGATCCGCTTGCTGCTCAAGACCGAAGGCCTCGCCACCGATCCGCCGAATCCGAACGCGCCGCGGATCGATCCGAAAACGTTGGGCATGGATCAGACGCTGGTCTATCTGCTCAAAGTCGCACCGGAAAAATCGAAGCCTTGGTCGCATGCGGATGTCGAGGTCGCGTTCGAGAAGAGTCAGCTTGTGATTCAACAAGGCGAACGGCAGGGGCGTCTGGGCGTCGTGCGCCGCGGAGCCGAGATTGCGTGCGTCTCCCGGGAAAAACGAAGCCATGTGTTATTGGGCCGGGGAGCGTCGGTGTTTTCGCTTTCCCTTATCGACATGAACGCCGTGACGCGGCGTCCGCTCAACGATACGGGCATCGTCGATTTGACCAGCGGCACGGCCCTTTTTTGGCTGCGCGGCGCCCTCTGGGTGGGTGAGCATCCCTACGCCAGCGTGACCGACGCGGCGGGCGCGTTCGAAATGCGCGACGTGCCCCCGGGAACTTATGAAATCGTTTCCTGGAGCCCCAACTGGCGCATCGTCGGCAGCGAACGCCATCCCGAGTTCGGCGAGATCGAACGGCTCCTTTTCGCCCCTCCCGTCGAGCAGAAGACCTCGGTCGTCGTCCGCTCGGGAGAAACTGCGACGGTCGATTTTCGCTGGGACGAATCGCTGTTCAACAAGTAATCCGCCCGTGGGTCGCCGGACGTCTCGTCGAGAGATATCGTACCGTCGTTGGCTTAGGCGAGCGGCGGGATTTCATCGACTCGCCTCAGCGCCTCGTGCGGCGCGTATCAATAACTGTCCCGATGAGACCTTCATGCCTCTGAGCGTCGACGATTTTCTGAAGAACATCCTGCGCAGCGGCGTGATCGAGCGCGAGACCTTGCAAAGCGCTTTGCGCGCCCTGCCCGCCAGCCGCCGCGACCAACCGCAGAGCGTGGCCGACTCCCTCGTCGCCGGCAAATTGCTGACGCCGTTTCAAGCGCGCAAGCTCCTCTCCGGCATGACCATGGGCCTCCGCATGGGGCCGTACATCATTCAAACGCCCGTCGGCAAGGGGGGCATGGGGACGGTCTATCTCGCGAGCGACACGCGCACTCGTTCGGCCGTCGCGATCAAGGTGCTGTCGCCGAAGCGGATGCAGGAGGGCAAACGTCACCTCGCCCGCTTTCAGCGCGAAATGGCCCTGTCGCAAAAGATGCGGCATCCGAACATCGCCATGGCGGTCGATGTCGGCGAGGTGCAGGGGGTTCACTTTATCGCCCTCGAGTACATCCCCGGCGTCACGCTCTATCGCTTGATCGTCCGCGACGGCGTGCTCACCGCCGCGCGCGCCGCCCTGCTTTTCGCCGAGGTTTGCGCCGCCCTGGAATATGCCCACGGCCAGGGCATGATCCATCGCGACATCAAACCCACTAACATCATGGTCACGCCCGACGAACACGCCAAAGTGCTCGATCTCGGCCTGGCGCTCATGGAGGGCGAAGAAGTCGACGATCCCGAACTCCTCGGCGGCAAAGGCTACATCGTCGGCTCGGTCGAATACATCGCACCCGAGCAGACTCGCGATCCGACGCAAGTCGACGCCAGGTCCGATCTCTACGCCCTCGGCTGTACGATCTATTTTGCGCTCACCGGTCGCGGCCCCTTCGTGCAAGGCACCTCGCGCGATAAGGTCAGGGCTCATCGCCTGCAAGAGGCCGAGCCGATTCAGCAGCGCAACCCGGCCATCCCCGACGGACTCGCTCGACTGGTGCAGCGCCTCATGGCGAAAGACCCCGCTGCGCGACCCGCGAGCGCCGCCGAGGTGCGCCGCGAACTGCTCGCGTTCTGCGATCCCAACGCCGTGCTTCCCACCTGCGATTCGCTGGGCGATTTCGCGATCAACGATCCGTTTGACTTCGGCGACGCTCCCGACACGTTGGGCGAAGCGTTCGATTTCGAAACGAGCCAGGCCGAGTTCTCCCCCACGATTTCGACCGTCAACCTCCGCAAAACGGCGAGGACTTCGTCGTCGTCGCTAATGATCTGGTACATCGCAGGCGCCGTCGCCGTGGGCGTTTTGCTGCTGGTCCTGGCCGTCCTCGCCACGCAAATCGGCAAATAACCGGCAAAATGAGAAGTTTATGAAGGTGAAACTCGCCCGCTTCCCGGCCGGTAGAGCTAACGCCGTCGGCCGCCGGCTGGTAGGATTCATGTCACCTGTTGTGTGAGGTTGCCCATGCGTTCTCTGCTTGCATCGCTTCTGTGTCTCGCGGCCTGTTCCGCTCCCGCGGGAGCTGAGGGCCCTTCCCGCGCCAAGCTCGGCGAAAAGATCCCGAATCTTATCTTTCACGGCGACAAGGGCAAAGAGTTCGCCCTGCACGACTGGAAAGACAAGGAGGCGATCGTCATCGTCTTTTTTTCGTTCGAGTGTCCGGTCTCGAATAGCTACTGCCAGCCCCTCGTCGACATGCAGAAGGAATACGAAAAGAACGGCGTCGCCTTCCTGGGCCTGACGGTCAACGACGACGACAGCGCCGCGCAGGTCGCGAAATACGCCCGCGATTTCAACCTGACCTTTCCCGTTTATCGCGACCGCAGTCTCGCCGCCGCCAATGCCCTCGCCGCCGATTTCACCCCCGAATGCTTCGTCCTCGATGGCGACTTCCGGCTCGTTTATCGGGGCCGCATCGACAACAGCTATTCCGAACGCCTCAAGAAGCACCAAAAGGTGACCAAGCACGATTTGCGGCAAGTGATCGGCGAGATGCTCTCGGGCCGGCCCATCGGCGAACCGGCGACGCAGGCGATCGGCTGTCCCCTCGTGCGCGACGAACCCAAGATCGCCGCGACAGGTAAAGTGACTTATTACAAGGACGTGTTGCCGATCTTGCAGAAGCATTGCCAGGCATGCCATCGTCCGGGCGAGGTCGGGCCGTTTTCGCTTTTGACGTATAAGCAAGCCGTGAATTGGGCTCCCGACATCAAGACGTATACGCAGACGGGAGCGATGC
>JBAXFO010000145.1:0-8986 GCA_037139885.1 Planctomycetota bacterium | reverse complement strand
TCTTCGATCTGATCGCCCGTCACATGCGAACTCGATTGCTGCACGTCCGCACCTCGCTAGGGGAACTCGGTGGTCAAATCGTCACGCGCTACGTCGACGCACCATTTTACCCCAGTTCGGGCGATTGGGGAAAGATAAGTTCGAATGAGAACGTTCGGCGCCGGAGAACCCGCGCTTGCGCCTCCGCCCTCTCTATCGTGGAACGAAACGGAGCCTTGTCCGCAAGGCTTACCGTGGATGGGGCGAATTTTCGGCGTGGAAGCCGGACGAACGGGGCAGGAGTATTCTCTTTGCATAAGATGGCAGCGTCGCACATCCTTCGGAAAATGGGGATCGAATCGAACATGACGCGTGAGGATGAGGACCCAGGTGTCCCGCAACCGCCGGCGTATGCCGCGGGTTGGGCGGCCGCGACGACGATGGCGGAGGTGCCCCTGGAGGCGATGAACATCGCTCCGGAGACGCCCTCCGCGGCGCCGCCGGTGGGGACGCCGTCCGTCGACGTCGGCATGCCCGATTCGACGGGTTATGGCGACCGTTTCGATATCGGCCCATCCCCCGGCGCGACTCCCTCGGCTCCCGTCATCGCCTCGGCGCTGCTCAATCAGCCGCAGCAAGATGGCCTCAAGTATCTGTTCAATTATGCGAGCAAGTCGATTCGCCGCAATCGGGGCGTGTCCGAGCAAGACCGCGACGATCTGCTGCACGATATTTACATGGAATGGTGGATTTGCACGGGCTTTGAAGTGGCGTCTTTGCCGAAGCTGCTCGAGACCGATTCGACGGAACGGCAATCGCTTCGCGAATCGATCTACCGCGTCTTTGGGCGGTACCGTTATCACCAGACCGCGCATCGCACCGGCGATCTGGAAAACGATGAACTGCTGGCGATTCACGATCCCCAGGGGACGCGCGATTTTTCGCTCGACCTCAAGAACTGGCTGGCGACCCTGCCCAACCTGGAAGCCAAGATCATCGACCTCTATTACTTCCAGCACAAAACGATGGACGAGATCGGCGCCGAAATGGGCCTGGCGAAGCAGCGCGTTTCGGAGATCCACAAACGCGCCATCGCCAAACATCCCGACGCCAAAGATCTGCTCGAATGACTCGTGCAGGGCTCGTGTCAGCCGGCCAAGAGTTCGACGCGCTGCAGGCATTCGCCTTCTTCGAAATTCAAAATCTCGTTCATCAAATCGTACGCATCGATCTCGGGGAGCGGCAACGGAAACGTGAAGCGTTCGCTCGCCGCCAGCTGGCAGGCGGCGCCGTGGCTCCCGTGATGGCACCATAAACTGACGAACCGGCTCAGGGCCCGGGCACGCCGGCACAACCGGGCGATTTCGTCGCGGCAGCGGTCCAGACTCGGAATCCGATCCACGATCAATTCCGCCTGATCGACCAGCCAGTCAATCAGCAGACGGGCCTCTTCATCGCCGAGTCCGCGTGTCAGGAGATCGTCGTCGAGCACCGGTTGCAGCAAGGTCTTCAGTGGCATGCGTGTGTCCTTAACGGTTGTCATCGAGAACGCGACGACTCATAACGGGATTGCAAGCGCGGAGCAAGGCGTCTTGTCTTGATGCGCTCCGCCTCGGGCCTGCGCTCCGCCCTCATCCCCATGGCCTTGACTCTTTGCGTCGCTCCGATTAACTTCACCGCGTTCTCTTGACTCGCCTTCCCTGCTTTTGTCGGTAGCCCAATGGCTCATCCCTTGCCCAAATTTCCTCTCCTCGTGGCCCAAACTTCGTTGGAGATTCCCGTATGGGGGTGGCTTGCCGTCGGCCTGGCGGCGGCGGTCGTGGTTTTTCTCGCGCGCCATTATGTGCTGGTGAAGTTTCCGCTCTGGATCATCAATCACACGCTCTATCGCCTCAACGTTCACGGCGTCGAGAACGTGCCCGCGACGGGGCCGTGCCTGCTCGTCAGCAATCATGTGAGCTGGATCGACGCGATCATGATCATCGCGGCCAACAAACGCAAAGTCCGCTTCATTATCTGGGCGCCGTTTCTGGGCATCCCCGTGCTGCGTCATGTCTTGACGCTCGCGCGCGTCATTCCGATCGACGCACGCATTGGGCCGCGGGCGATCATTAAAGCCCTGCGCGTGGCCAGCGACGCTCTTGCCGAGGGCGATGTCGTGTGCATCTTCGCCGAGGGGGGGATTTCGCGGACTGGCTTCATTCTGCCGTTCCAGCGCGGCTTCGAGCAGATCGTCAAAAAGACGCCGACGCCGATTGTGCCGCTGTGCATCGATCATGTCTGGGGGAGCATCTTCAGTTATCAAGAGGGCCGCTTCTTTTGGAAGCTGCCCAAACGCATCCCGCGCCGCGTCTATATCTCGTTCGGCCAACCGATGCCGCCCGAATCCGATGCATTCACGGTGCGGGCCGTCATGCAAAAGATGTCGGCCGATTCGGGCATGCGCCGGGCGCGCGAACGTCGGCTCGTGCATCGCCAGTTCGTCCGCATGGCCTGCCGGCATCCGCTGCGCTCGTGCCTCATCGATCCCAACGCCTCCAAGCCCGTGCTCAAATATGGCGAAGCTTTGGCCGGCGTCAAAATCATGAACAAACGGCTGCGGCCGCTGCTCAAAGACGACACCATGGTCGGCGTTTGGCTCCCCTCCAGCACCGGCGGCGCCATCGCCAATATGTGCCTGGCCACGCTCGGCAAAATCTCGGTGAACCTGAACTACACCGCATCGCCCGACATCGTGCAGTCGTCCATCCAACAGTGCGGCATCAAAACCGTCCTTTCCTCCAAGCTTTTCACGCACAAGATGCCGCTCGACCCCGGCCCCGGCGTGAACGTCATCTATCTCGAAGATTTCCGTAAAGGCATCAGCAGCTTCGAACGCCTCCTCACCATGGCGAGCATCTTCCTCGTCCCCGGCGTCATCCAGGAACGCTGGCTCATGGGCCTCGGGAAACATACGCACGACGATCTCGCCACCATCATCTTCTCCTCCGGCTCCACCGGCGAACCCAAGGGCGTCATGCTCACGCACGGCAACATCGCCGCCAACTGCGAATCGGTTATTCAAGCTATCGACCCGCTGCCGAAAGACCGCCTCTTCGGCATCTTGCCGTTCTTTCATTCGTTCGGCTACACCGTCACGCTCTGGCTGCCGCTGCAAGTCGGCGCCTCGATCGCGTATCATCCGAATCCCTTGCAAGCGCGCGAAATCGGCGAATTGTGCCGCAAATTCGCCTGCACGATCTTCCTGGCCACGCCGACGTTTCTGCGCTCGTACCTCAAACGCTGCGAGCCCGCCGACTTCGCGAGCGTGCGCATCCTCGTTTGCGGCGCCGAGAAACTGCCCCAAGCTCTCGCCAAGGAGTTTAAGGAAAAGTTCGGCGTGCAACCGCTGGAAGGTTACGGCTGCACCGAACTCTCGCCCGTCGCGGCCGTCAATGTCCCCGATTGGCAGCAAGGCAACCGCCGTCAGGTCGGCAACAAACCCGGCACGATCGGCCAACCCATCCCCGGCGTCGCCGCCCGCGTCGTCCACAAAGACACGAAGCAACCCCTCCCCCCCGGCCAAGAAGGCTTGCTCCTCATCTACGGCGCCAACGTCATGAAGGGCTATCTCGGCAAAGACGAACTCACGCAAAAGAAGATCATCGACGGCTGGTACATGACCGGCGACCTCGCCGTCATCGACGACGAGGGCTTCATCAGCATCACCGGCCGCGAAGAGCGCTTCGCCAAAGTCGGCGGCGAAATGGTCCCGCTCGAAAAAGTGGAAGAAGAGCTGCACCATGTCTTGAAGAGCACGGAACGCATCGCCGTCGTCACCGCCGTCCCCGATCCGAAGAAGGGCGAACGCATCGTCGTCCTGCATCTGCCCTTGCAGGACGCCACGGTCCAAGACGTCTGGAAACAACTCAGCCAACGCGGCATGCCCAACCTCTTCGTCCCCGGCCCCCGCGACTTCTTTCAAGTCGCCGACCTTCCCATCCTCGGCAGCGGCAAACTCGACCTCAAAAAATGCCGGCAACAAGCGATCGAACTGGCGGGGAGCGAGTGATTTCGGTTGTCGATCTAGAAGGAGCAGCCATGGCGCCTCAGCCGATTCACTGCGCCGGCTCTTCCGAAATCTTCGTTCCCTATACCATCTACGTGACGTTCCGCAACCAACTGGAAAATGCCACGAAAAGGCCCGCGAACCCTACTGCCTCGTCCAGGCTAAATCTTCGGCGTGAGCTGGCGGGTTTATCCCGCCGGGACAGGCCCGGCGGCTCGTCTCAACCGAAAATCCAGTCTGGTTGACGCACTACATTGTCTCGAAGTCCACCCATGTCGGATCCTTCGAGGCCTTGAGCGACTTAAGCTTTTTCCCAGTGGTCGCGTCCCAAATCTTCGCGGTTCCGTCTTCGGCTTTAGTCGCGAAACGGCGATTGTCGGGCAGCCAAGCCGCGTCGAGGCCCGCAACCTGCTTGCGATGACCCGATGTCGCGAACCGCACGGCACGCGCCGGCCAATCGCAAACGATGGTACGCGACTGCCCCCTTCCCGAAATCGACGAGAAAATCGTGACGACGAGTGTCGAGCCGTCATTGGAAAAGCAAAGGCGCTGGGCGTTCTCGAACGGTTCGGCGGCCGCGATTGCCGGATCGAAGCGTTTCGCCCGCCAATCGTAAACACGCAAGGCGCGGACGGCGCCTCCGATGATAAGACGCTCTCCAGCCGGCGAGAACGCGAAACAGGTCGCGCCGTTGGGAACTGGGACGATCTCGGGAACCATCGCGATTCTTCCTCGACTACATGATGAGGGTAGACAGTTCTTCGTACGTCAGGGGTTCATCGAGTTTGCCGCCGATCAGATAGGTTCCGCTCGCCTTCAGCGTGACGTGGACGACGCGTACGAGGGTCGTTTTTGAGAAGTTCTTGGTCGGGTTCACCAGTCTGACCATCAGCAGCATGCCGGCCGCGATTTCCTCGTTGGCGATCAAGCCAATTCCTGAACGGGAGATGCTGGTGATCTTGACCTTGCCGAAATCTTCCAGCACAGGCGAGGCGAACGCACAATCGACATGCGGGGGGGTCGCATAGCGCTCTTCAGCCCGCCTCTCATCAGTATTGTTCGGCATAGCGAGTTTCGCCTGATTGACGGATCAGCGGCTTTGAATCGGAAAATGATCGTAAGAACTGTACCTGGTGGTCGCGGCCTCTTATTCTCAACCGCTCAATGCAGCAGTTGTGGAAATATTCTAGCAATTGTCGCGTTTTGTCACAAGTTCGCCGAGAGCGGGTACGCCAGCTTTCTGGGAGGCGTGAGGACGTTCGTCGCTTGAGACGGACGGCAAATAAGACGGGCGGACCCCATTGCGGTCCGCCCGATTGGCGTTCGTCAGTTCATCGGCGCCGACTACCGATCTTTGCCTTTTTTATCCTGCACGGGTCCCGGTCCGCGCGGAGGTCCGGCGGGTTGTGCCTGAGGTTGCGGTTGCGGTCGAGGAGCCGGTTGGGGCGGGGGCGCTTGCACCTTCGGAGCGGGTGCGGGCGGGGCCGCCTTCGGTGCCGGAGCGGGCGCGGGAGCAACCGCTTTCGGCGGAGGAGCCTGGATGGGCGGAGCCGCCTTGGGCGCAGGAGCCGGATCCTTCTTCGGTTGCGGCGGAATGACAGGCGGCGTCGGGTTCACCTTGGGCGCTGGCGGCGGGGAGACCTTCGGCGCCGGAACATCCTTTGGCGGAGCGGGGGTCTTCGGGACATCCACCTTGGGAGGGTCCGTCTTCGGCGCCGGATTCTTCGGTTGCGGATCAACCTTCGGAGGATCAACCTTCGGCGGGTCCACTTTGGGCGGATTGACCTTGGGGGCGTCGACCTTCGGCGGGTCAACATTGGGTTGCTTTTTCGGCGGCGGCTCGGCCGTGGGCTCCTTTTTCGGCGAGAGGTCCTTTCCTACGGGATCTTTCTTGGAGCCGGGATCCTTGGGTTCGGGTTGCGGATTTTTGGCGGCGGGGTCCACCTTGGGGTTGGTCGCCGGCTCTTTGGGAGCGGGCGGCGCCTGGCCTTGGCCGGCTTGGGGAGCGCCGCCGGTGACGACGGGAAGCGGCAAGGCTCCCTTGGTCGGCTGCGTTCGCGCCCCCTCACCCTTGAGCTTGCGCTCGAGAGTTTGCCGGGTTTGCCCTAATGTTTGTGTCTCTTGACTCTGCTTCTGAATGGCGCCGACTTCGTTCTTGGAGATCGGCTTGAGGTTGAGAGACTGCTGCGCATCGGCTTGCTTCAAGGACACCACGAGATTGGTGTTCTGGTTCTGCGTCGTGTTGTTCGCCTGGGCGGCCTGGAAGCGCCGCGGGGGAACGCCATCGCCGCCGTTCTGCCTGGAAGCGTAGGAGGTGCGTAAGTTCTCCGACCAACGCGGATTGTTGTTGTTCCGAATGTTGTAGTACGCAAACGTGGGATCGTTATATCGACCGCCATTTCGATAGTTCACCCAGGGCGTATAGCCGGCCTGGCTATAGCGGGCGCCATAGTAGTCGCCGAAATAGTATTGACCATACCGCGGCTGCACGAACAGCGCCGAGAGGAGCGGCTGCATCGCGATCACATAATTGGGCGTGTAATAGCGATTGTTGGTGAAGTATTGCGGTCCGAAGACGACCGGCGCGAAGAGCACGCCGCGACGGCCGAATTCATAATCCCAGTAACCGTTCACGTAGACATAGCCGCCGGGCGTCCAATTATAGCGCGGCGCCGACCACATCCAGCCTTGTTGATAAGGCGTCCAATAACCCGGGCGCCATGCGTAGCGCGTATCGCGATAGATCCAGATGCCCGGTATGTAAATGCTGTTGTCGTCCGGCGGCGGCGGATAATATTGCACTTCATTGACGGCAGCGTCGGTCCAATAGCCGCTCACCCACCGATAATCCTCGTTTTGACCGACCCAGTAACCCGGAACCCAAACCCGCCCCGGGGGGACATTCCGCCAAAAGCCGCTGACCCAAAGAAACGTGCTTTGTTCCGCGTCGAAACCCCAGTAGCCGGGAATCCAAACGACGTTCGCGCCTTCGGGTTTTTGATCGGGCGGCAACTCTTCGATCGGCTTCGGCGGAGCCTTCTTGACTTCGATTTCGGCGACGGCGCTATGGACGTTCGGTTGGGCGAAGGCCTCATGAACGGGGCCATAGCCGCTCACCTGAATGTCGCCTTGCGCGGCACCGGCGTCAGGGGGATCGGCCGGTTGCTGTCCCCAGATCAGACCGATCGAGGACAGGCCGATCGCCAAAGCTCCCGCCAAGACGATCGAGGGTGGACGACGCCACCGAGACGAAGAAATGCGGCTCATTCTCGAACTCCAAAACATGAAGGGCAACAAACGAGGAGGGGGCTCGCGGCGGTTGTTCGACGCAAATGACATGCCCGAAAGGTTAGGTGTTAGGAATTGATTTCGGGATCTTTCTTGTTTCTGCTCTTTCAGGCGTAAAGGTGAGCCGCCCATTCATCTCGAAACGGGAGACGCTTCGTTAATCCCGGGAGAGCCCCGGCCGCCGCAGGCAAATTGCCTGCCGTAGTTGGGAAGTTGTTGGCGCAATTCAGGAGTTCGCGGGAACGCAGTTGTCGAGAAGCGTGGTGACGCCGATGGCCTTCACGAGAGGCGGCGGATGGATGGCTTTACAATTCCAGCACGGGAAAGTGGTCGACAAACGGCACAGCGGGCAACAATTCGGCGTGACAGGACGCCCTTGTCGAAAAGGCGTCCTGTCAACGTTCTGCTTGCGCAAAGCCGCGTCTCGAACGTCAATTGGGGAGCGTTGCGGCAGGTTAAGCGAGTGCTGCTCACCGAGGCGTTGCAGCGGACTTCGATTTTGAAGTCCGATGAGAAAAACGGTTGCGCGGATGGGGCCTGCTGTCTTGAGCTGCCCTACGGGATTTGACCGGCCAGGGCTTGCGTTTAGCGTTTGCCTTCTTCGCCGAGAGTTTTTTCGAGGGAGTCGATGGTGTCGCCGATGCCGTCGATGCGGGGGTTAATGCGGTAGGCGCGGCGAAAGCTGCGCAGGGCGGCGCGGAGCTTGCGCTGTTTCATGAAGGATTGGGCCATGCCGGCCGCGGCGCCGAAGTGGACGGGGTTTAGACGGAGGGTTTTCTCGCAGTCGAGGACGGCCTTGCCGAAATCGCCGAGGCGGAAGTGGACGATCGCGCGTTGATTATGCGCCTCCGCGAAGCGAGGGGCGGTTTTGATGAGGGCGGTGAAGGCGGCGAGAACGTCGTGGCCAGATTCGGTGGTCACGTCGAGACGGATCAGGCGCTGGAGTTCGAGGTTGTTGGGCGCCGCATCGGCGCGAAACCAGATCGACCAGAGGGCATCGGCGGCAAGTTCGCAAACAGACAGATCGTCGTCGTGCAACCGGCTGGCGAGGGAGAGATTCACGTTCATGGTGCCGACCAGACCCAAGGCCAAAATGACGGCGCGGCGTGTGGTGGGGTCGGCGGCATTCAGAAGGCGTTCGAGCGTGGCTTCGTTGTAGCGGGCGTCGACGGCTCGTTGGAACTTTTGCAGGGCCTTGCGGTACGTCTCCGCCCAAAGGGCCGGGTTGGCGTCGGCGGGTTGCTCGGGCAGGAGCGAAAAATAATTCTGAATGAGCGGCTGACGCACGGTTGCTCCTTGGATTTTGCGAAGCGTGAGGCGCGGCGGAATAAATGAAGAAGAAGCGCCGGGGCCCTTCGGTCCTCCGTGACGTGATCTCGGGTTCGATGCGTCCCGCCGCGGCATCGGGCCACGCCGGCGGGAAACGCTTCGAAAGAGACGCCGTGCTCAGAGAGAAAGGACGGCATCACCCACGACCTACCGTGTTGTAGGGAATCGATAGGCGGCAGCAACGCCCAATTTTCGAGATCGCGAATTGGCCATCGAGTCGCCGCATTTACTTCTCTTCCGGGCGGCGCGGCGTGGCGGGAGCGATCTCGGTATTTCTCGTCGGCGGCGCGACTTCGGTCGGTTGCGACGCGGTCGGCGGCGCGGCGGGCGAACGCGATTTGC